>JAKSQU010000169.1 GCA_024403965.1 Ruminococcus sp. | reverse complement strand
TATCACAGATACAATGGTTTCATCATTTCGCCAGTCATATTCTGCACTTGCTGAAATAGGTAATGCAGAAACTGCCATTGCGGCTGTAAGTACAGCGCTCACGATTGTTTTTGTTTTCATAATAGTTTCCTCCTGTTAAATTAAATTTTTATTTTCATGCTCAGTTTAATTTGAGCAAGTCTTTCTGAATAGCAAGAGCATCAGCGTTAGTAATGCCGTTACCGTCCATATCACCATTCTGACTTCCCTGTGCTGTGATGCCGTTAACTGCCTTTATGCCGTACTTATCAGGATTTGCAACAGACTGCATAATCATTACTGCATCTGCCATGTTCTTTTCGCCGTCGATATTTGCATCGCCCTTTAGTCCGTCGATGAGAACAGGAACACTTGCCGCACTACTGAATTTAACATCAACATTCACCTGTCCGCTTTGATTTCCTCTGACATAAAATCTAAAATCAAGACTACTGTCCATGAGTTTTCTTATATCAGAAAGCTGTTCAGATGAATATCCGAAAGGCTCTTCCCAATAACGTACAATAGGTGTAAAAGCCGATTTTTCATACATCTGATTACAAGTCATTGTACTATAATCAATTTCATAGGTATTATTCATATCACATTCATCTAACTCATCTTCTGTTTCGGGTGTGTAAAGATTAAGTGACGGATATTCTTCTGCCAGTTCTTCAACTGTCATATCACCATTATAATAAATTCCTCTGATGTATTCTCTGCCAATATCGGATGTATTGTCCCATACTGCGTAGTGATTATCAATTGCAAGAACATTTTTACAGGCTTTTATCTGTTCCATAACAAAATCTGCAGTTTCTCTGTCATACGCATTAATCATACGGTAGCCTGTTTCAGTTTTTTCAAATGTAGGCATTTTATAGCCGTTTTCTTCTGTCACAGCCTTGATTTCGTCCAAAGGCAGCTCTGTATCAGCCTTAACCTTTATCATCACCTCTGTAAAATATCCACTTATTATATGTGTCATGCCTTTTTCATCAAAGCAAAAGCTGTCAACAGGACATCTGTAAGACGGATACCATGCAGTTAACGGATTTCTGAAATAGAACATATAATCGCCGCCGCAGATTTCTCTGACAGCATCATCGAAAGTTGTTCCCTTGAATTTTGCTTCATACTTCTCATGATTGTAAATTACATCCCATGCAAAGTTATCTACCAATATTTCCTCAGCACTTGCTGAAAATGGGATTGCAGATACTGCCATTGATGCTGTAAGAACAGCGGTCACGATTGTTTTTCTTGTAGCTTTCATAATTTTTCCTCCTGTTAATTAAAATAGTTTTTTTGCAGTTGAAATAATGCTTTCAGCTGCCTTCACTAATTAGTCGTAATTTTTTCCCCGATTATCGCAGTAAATTTTGAAATTTTTCAAAAATATGTTATAATGCACATATAGAGAATGCATGATTTGTTTATTGTTACAAAAATAAAAAACAACTGCGATAATCGGGCGTGTTTTTACGACTAATTAGTAGAAGTATATTTCACATTGCCGAAAGGAGAAAGAGATGGTTAGCGGTGCAGAATGCTACAGCCGTTTTCTTCATGGAGATAAAAAAGCTATCGAGGATGTAATCAGAGAATACAAGGATGGTCTGATATTCTATATTTACAGTATTATCGGTGATATTCATAAATCAGAGGAGCTTGCCGTTGATACGTTCATAAAGCTGTTTACCGAAAAGCCGAATTTCAATGGTGACGGTTCCTTTAAAACGTGGCTTTACTCTATCGGAAGATTTACGACAGTTGACTACATACGGAAAAATAAAAACATCACAGAAGTTCCGCTTGAAAATGCCTATGCCCTTTCAGATGATAAAAACATCGAACAGGGATTTATACACGATGAGGAGAAAATAAAGCTGCATAAAAAAATCAGCCGTCTGAAACCCGAATACAGTCAGATACTTTATCTGATATATTTTGAAAATTTCACTCACGATGAAACGGCAAAAATCATGAAAAAAAGCAGAAAGCAGATTAATGACCTTTTGTATCGTGCCAAAAATGCTTTGAAAAAAGAAATTGAAAAGGAGAATGAATTTTATGATGAGTTATAAGGAAATGGCTGAAATCGTAACAAAGGAAGTTGACGCAATACTTGAAAGAAGACGAATAAGAAAACAGCGTATAAAAATAGCTGTCACAGCATTATCAGGAATGTGTGCTGTCGCAGTAATCGGAGCAGTAATCTACAGCGGAGCAAGTCCGAAACAGCTTACAGCACCGCCGACAAACAGCGGAATTATAGTTACAGAAAATGAAACAAAGCCTGTTTCAGAGAAAACTGAAACAACCACAAAATCAGTTATCGCAACAGCAGTAACTACAGGAGCAACAAACACAAATAAGACTACAACAGTTCAGACACAGCAGACAACCAAACCACAGCAAACTGTAACATCCAAAATACAGACAA
>JAKSQU010000168.1 GCA_024403965.1 Ruminococcus sp. | reverse complement strand
CGTTTTTCATTTGTTTGATAAGTATTCAGTAGGGGCGGACCCGTGTGTCCGCCCGTGTGGTGTTGTGTGTATCTTCGGGCGCCGAAACGGCGCCCCTACATCATACTATAACACAACAAAAAAACGGACAGAACTAAAAATCCTGTCCGTTATTATTATTTATATGTACAAAAACACTCTCACTTTTTCTTAGCGATATGTGACTGACCTATTTTCTTGTCGAGCTTGCGGAGTGTGTAGCCTTCCTTTATGTTGAGCACTCCTCTGTCGATTGCAAGCGCATAGTCAGGAACATCTCTTGTAACTGTTGTACCTGCCGCAGTATATACTGCCTTGCCGAGTGTTACAGGTGCTATGAGATTTGTGTTACAGCCGATAAAACTGTTGTCACCGATAACACATCTGCTCTTTTCTATACCGTCATAGTTTACTGTTACTGTGCCACAGCCGATATTTGCACGTTTTCCTACGTCACTGTCTCCGATATACGCAAGATGTGCAATCGCTGTCTTTTCGCCGATTGTAGAATTTTTAAGCTCAACAAAGTCGCCGATTTTTGCACCCTTTTTAATTACTGTGTCAGGACGAAGATGTACATAAGGTCCTATTGCAACCCCTTCTTCAATTGTAGAGCTGAACGCCTGTACTGCATGAAGATTTACATTGTCACCGAGAATGCAGTTTTCTACTACTGTATTCGGTCCGATTTTGCAGTTTTTACCGATTACAGACTTACTGCGGATAATTGTTCCGGGTAAAATCTGTGTACCCGCACCGATTTCAACGTCACGTTCAATAACAACGCCGTCTGTACAGATAAACTCAACGCCGTTTACAAGGTGCTTTCCGATAACTTCAAGACGTGCATATGTATTAAGCTCAAGAAGGTCTTTTCTGTCATTTGCTCCTCTGATGATTTCTGCATTTTCAGACTTGAATGCGCCTGCGTTACTGCCGTCTGCGATAGCAAGGGCGATTGTATCTGTAAGGTAGTATTCATTCTGTGCATTGTTGTTTGTAATTCTTCCGAGAAGCTTTATAAGGTCAGCAGTTCTGAACCAGTAAGCACCGGAATTTACTTCCGTGATTTTCTTCTGTTCTTCATCTGCATCCTTTTCTTCAACAATACCGCTTATGCCGTTTTCTGTACGGATAATTCTGCCGTAGCCTTTCGGTGCATCAAGCTCTGCTGTGATTACTGTTACGGCATTGTTGTCCTTTATGTGCATTTCAAGTGCATTTTTAATTGTTTCTGCGTCGATAAACGGTGCATCACCGCAAAGAATAAGTGTATTTCCGCTCTCATCATTTTTAAGAAACGGAATTGCCTGCATTACAGCGTGACCTGTTCCGAGACGTTCAGCCTGTAAAGCTGTTGTATATCTTCCGCCGAGATATTCGTCTATCATTTCACCCATAAAGCCTTTTATTACGCAGATATCTGAAATTTCAGCATTTTCACACGCTGAAATTACCCATTCAAGCATTGGTTCACCGAGAACCTTGAAAAGCGGTTTAGGCATATCAGCCTTCATTCTTTTACCCTGTCCGCCGGCAAGAATAACTGCTTTATTCATTTATAATATCCTCCTCTTTGGCAATTTAATAGTATACATATATATTTATTATCACAAAAAATAACAAAAAATGCAATAGTTTTTTCTATGTTTTGTCCCGACACTGTTATTTTTGTACAATATGCTGTATTTCCATAGGTGAATTTTCTTTAATTTTGCTATGGAATTTTTTGACAATATGTGTTATAATAGTGATAACTGGAATGACTGTATTTTTCCACAGGCATTCGGTAAAGTTTTAAAACTGGAGGTATACACCAATGGCAAAGAAATATTGTTACCTTTTCTCTGAGGGCGACGCTACAATGAGAGAGCTCCTCGGCGGTAAGGGTGCTAACCTTGCTGAAATGACCAATATCGGTCTCCCTGTACCACAGGGTTTCACAATCACAACAGAGGCTTGTACTCAGTACTATGAGGACGGCGGTATTTCAGACGAAATCATGGCTGAAATCAACGAGTACATCACAAAGATGGAAGACATCACAGGTAAGAAGTTCGGCGACAAGGAAAATCCACTCCTCGTTTCTGTTCGTTCAGGTGCTCGTGCATCAATGCCTGGTATGATGGATACAATCCTCAACCTCGGTCTTAACGAAACAGTTGTTGAGACAATCGCTGAGAAGTCAGGCAACGCTCGTTGGGCTTGGGACTGCTACAGAAGATTTATCCAGATGTATTCTGACGTTGTTATGGAAGTTGGTAAGAAGTACTTTGAAGAGCTTATCGACGAAATGAAGGCTAAGAAGGGCGTTACTCAGGACGTTGAGCTTACAGCTGATGACCTTAAGGAACTCGCTGGCCAGTTCAAGGCTGAATACAAGAGCAAGATCGGTACAGATTTCCCTGCTGATCCTAAGGAACAGCTTATGGGCGCTATCAAGGCTGTATTCCGTTCATGGGATAACCCAAGAGCTAACGTTTACAGACGTGATAACGATATTCCATTCTCATGGGGTACTGCTGTAAACGTACAGTCAATG
>JAKSQU010000167.1 GCA_024403965.1 Ruminococcus sp. | reverse complement strand
CTACAACAACAACTAAGACATCTGTATCTATGGCTCCACACTCACCCGCTACTGGTAGCAGCAGCAACGGTGTAGCAGCTCTTGCAGTTACAATGGTAGCAGCAGCAGGTGCAGCTATTGCTCTTAAGAAGAAGAATGACTAATTAACAGTTATTTTTCTGATAACTTATTTTTGAATATTAAATCCTCCTAGTAATAGGAGGATTTAATTATAATTATCATTGCGATGTAAATATAACAAAGAAAAGAGGATTAATATGAAAAAAGTAATCTCAGTAGCTACAACTGCAGCTATGACATTATCAATGCTTTCAGTTCCTGCAATGATCTGCTCAGCAGCAGAAGAAGTTGCAACATCTGTAAGCGTTGTACTCCAGGACCAGACAATCGAAAAGGGTCTTACAACATTCACAGTACCTGTATCTCTTACAAAGGATACTGCATTATCATCTGCTGAATTAAAGCTCAGCACAAAGGCATATCCAGGCGGCAGATACGTTGCAAAGATTGACAGCGTTGAATCAGCTGTTGAAGGCCTTACAGTAACATTAGAAAACGGTACAGTAACTGTTTCCGGTTCAGCTGATGTTAAGAAGGGTGAGACAGTATTTAACCTTAAGGTTAAGCTTCTTGATCCAAACGGCAATATGGCAGCTACAATTCCAGATAACGCAAACTTCAAATTAAGTGTTGACTCAGCTAAGATTGGCGAAACAACTCTTACAGATGCTGAAAAAGAAGAAGCAGCAGCATTCCTTTTTGTAAGACCTGCAAAGAAGACAGCTGACTGTTCTTTCACTCTTGATTCTGTCAATGTTACATCAACTGCATCAGTTGTTTCTGTTCCTGTAACAGTAAACGGCAGCTATGGTGTTTTCTCTACAAGATTCCGTGCTTCAAATGGTGCTGTTATTAAGTCAGTAACTATTCCTGAAGGTTCAAAGGTAGAAGCAAGCAAGGATGGAAAGGGTATCGTATTCGCTGATATGAACGCTGATGCTGATACAAAGTTTGACAACGAAGTTGTTGCTTATGTTAATGTTCAGCTTCCTGCAGATGCTGTTTCAGGCCAGTCATTCAAGGTTACTACAAAGTACTTTGATGCTTACAACTTTGAAGATACAGCTATTTATCCTGAAAAGCTTGAAAACTCAGATATCATCTATGTATTAAAGGGTGATGCTGATCTTAGTAATGCTCTTAAGCAGGTTGATGCTACACTTATCCTCAGAGATATCCTTTCACGTGAAGTAAACAAGAAATCATTACTTGCTGAAACATATGAGACAACTAAGACAAAGAATGCAGAAGTTGCTGCTACAGTAGAAAACTGCGGTATGGATAAGCTTGTTAATGCAGCTATGGATGCAATCGACGTTAACGCTGATAACAAGGTAACTGCTACTGATGCTACATACATCCTTAAGTATCTCCTTGCTCATGAAGTTGATGACAATTTCAAGGATAAGACTTTTGACGAATATCTTGGAGCAAAGTAATTCTTTTCTCTTGAGTTATATTCTTAATTAAGAAAAGGTCCGGTTTTTGCCGGGCCTTTTTTGTATTTTCTGTTATTATTCCGAAACAGATTGACTACAGCGTAAAAATGTGATATTATTAATACACCAATATAGTAAACGAATTATTTCTTTTTTGTTTACTATTAGCTAATATTTACTATTTGATTATATGAATCAGATGTATGAAGCAATAATAATATTCTTATTATAGCGGATATGATAAATCTGTTTCCACTATAATAAATAACTGTCAGGGAGGATTATAAAATGAAATTATTTAAAAAGATTATTTCAGGATTTACTGCTTTTTCGATGATAGCATCTGTATCCGCAGCTTCTGGTTTTAATTCAGTTCTTTTCAACGGAACTTTTGTTTCAGCGGCTACTTATGACTATGTATTTTCTCTTAGTAAGAAAACTTATGAAAAGAGTGAACTGAAGACATTTTCAGATTATGAGTTATATGATTCTAAAAAGCATGCAAACGTAACAGATTATTCTAATCTTTATTGTGCTGATGTTCCTTCTGAAAGAATTACAGAAGAATATATGGATAATAAAGTTGTTGAAGTAGGTCTTAATATTGATACCAATTCAGGTATTTCCGGTTTACAGGCCATTCTTGATTATGATGATTCATTAGTATTTGCCGGATGTACTTTTGAGAATGACGGAAATCTTTCTCCGGATAAGGATGCCAAAAACAAGCTGTTTACAGTTAGTTCCGATTATGACAAGGTATTATTTTTTAATGATACTCTTGATTCTGACTATATGGGTACAGGATTATTTGTTACTCTGTTATTCATTCTTCCGGATGATTATGAGCTTGAACATGCTTATACTGTTGGTTTCAGTGAAAGAACTAAAAGACAAATCACTCCTTCAAATGTATTTGGACAAGTACAGTTTTCCGGTAATCCTGGATTTATTATGATTACTGATAAAAATGCTTCCTCAGCACCAACAGAAGCGCCTGTAAATCCGACAACAGCACCGGCAACAACAGCGCCAACAGCTGAACCAACACAGACACCGGCAACAACAGCACCAACAGTTGAGCCTACACCGGT
>JAKSQU010000166.1 GCA_024403965.1 Ruminococcus sp. | reverse complement strand
CCTGTTGACAACAGCGAACTTTTCCACGATGACGGCACATTCTATATTCACGCATTGTCTGTGTGGCTTTTCAGCTAAAATATTGACAAATGAAGAATAATATGATAAAATAAAATAGGATTATGCTATATATTTGAAGTGCAGTGATACGATAATTTGCATTAAGTATTTTGAAATTTGTATATGTTCAAAGAGATTTTTGGGGCTTGGATTTTTAACACATTAATACATTAGTATAAATTAGTGCTTTGTTTTTATTTAAGAAGAAAGAATTATGTTTATCGGTGATTTTATTTAATAATATGCTTTGTCTAATTTGAATATAGAACAGGAGGATTACAGATGAAAGGCATTATCCTCGCCGGTGGCTCCGGCACAAGACTTTATCCATTAACAATGGTAACATCAAAACAGCTGTTGCCTATTTATGACAAGCCGATGGTATACTATCCGCTGTCAACACTGATGCTTGCAGGTATTAAGGATATCCTTATTATCTCAACACCTACTGATTTACCAAACTTTGAAAAGCTTCTTGGTGATGGTTCTCAGTATGGCATCAATCTCAGCTACAAGGTTCAGCCGTCACCTGACGGACTTGCTCAGGCTTTTATTCTTGGTGAAGAATTTATAGGCGATGATGCCTGTGCAATGGTTCTCGGAGATAACATTTTCTACGGCAACGGATTCGGTACTATTCTCCGTTCTGCAACTGAAAATGCTGAAAAGAATGAACGGGCAACAGTTTTCGGTTACTATGTTCCTGACCCGGAGCGTTTCGGTGTAGTTGAATTTGATGAAAACGGCAAGGCTCTTTCTCTTGAAGAAAAGCCTGCACAGCCAAAGTCAAATTATGCGGTAACGGGACTTTACTTTTATCCAAAGGGAGTAAGTGCAAAGGCAAATCAGGTTAAGCCGTCTGCACGTGGTGAACTTGAAATAACTACTCTCAATGAAATGTATCTTGATGAAGAATTACTTGATGTTCAGCTTTTAGGACGTGGATTTGCATGGCTTGACACAGGTACAATGGACAGCCTTCTTGATGCATCTAATTTTGTTCAGATGGTTCAGAGCAGACAGGGAATAGAGATATCTGCTCCTGAAGAAATAGCATATATTAACAAGTGGATTGATAAGGAAGGACTTCTCAAATCTGCTGAAAAATATGGCAAGTCACCTTATGGTGCACATTTAAAGGCTGTTGCCGAAGGTAAAGTAAAATATTAAGGAGTAAAAAATGAATATTATCGTAACAGGCGGTGCCGGCTTTATCGGCTCAAATTTCGTATTCCATATGCTCAATACATATCCTGACTACAGAATTGTATGTATTGACAAGCTTACATATGCAGGTAATCTCTCAACACTTGCACCAGTAATGGACAATCCTAATTTCAGATTTGTAAAGCTTGATATCTGCGACAGAGAAGGTGTTTACAAGCTTTTTGAAGAAGAAAAGCCAGATATTGTTGTAAACTTTGCAGCAGAGTCACACGTTGACCGTTCAATCGAGAATCCTGAGATTTTCCTTCAGACAAACATTCTCGGAACACAGGTTCTTATGGATGCATGCAGAAAGTACGGTATTCAGAGATATCATCAGGTTTCTACAGACGAAGTATACGGAGATTTACCGCTTGACAGACCTGACCTTTTCTTTACTGAAACAACACCGATTCATACATCAAGTCCATACAGTTCTTCAAAGGCTGGCGCAGATCTTCTCGTAATGGCTTATCACAGAACATACGGACTTCCTGTAACAATTTCAAGATGTTCAAACAACTATGGTCCGTATCACTTCCCTGAGAAGCTTATTCCGCTTATGATTGCAAATGCTCTCGCAGACAAGCCGCTTCCAGTTTATGGTGAAGGACTTAATGTTCGTGACTGGCTTTATGTTGAAGACCACTGCCGTGCTATTGACCTTATCATTCACAAGGGTAAGGTAGGCGAAGTCTACAACGTAGGCGGACACAACGAGATGAAGAACATCGACATTGTTAAGCTTATATGTAAGGAACTCGGTAAGCCTGAGAGCCTTATTACTCATGTAACTGACCGAAAGGGACATGATATGCGTTATGCTATCGATCCTACAAAGATACACGAAGAACTCGGCTGGCTCCCTGAAACAAAGTTTGCTGATGGTATTAAGAAGACAATTCAGTGGTATCTTGATAATAAGGAGTGGTGGGAGACTATCATTTCAGGTGAATATCAGAATTACTATGAAAAGATGTATGGAAGCCGTGCAGAGGTGTAATGATGAAAGCATTTGTAACAGGAGTCGGTGGACAGCTCGGATACGATGTTGTAAATGAACTCAAAAAGCGTGGCTATGAAGCTGTAGGCAGTGATATTCTTGACGAAACTGCTGCAGATTTTGAGTATATAAAGCTTGACATCACAGACGCTCAGGCTGTTGAGAGCGTTATTTCACAGGTTAATCCTGATGTAGTTGTACACTGTGCTGCATGGACAGCAGTTGATGCTGCTGAAGATGAAGAGAACATTGCAAAAGTTAAAGCAATCAATGTAGACGGAACTCAGAATATCGCAAATGTCTGCAAAAAACTTGACTGCAAGATGATATATATTTCAACAGACTATGTTTTCAATGGCCAGGGCTTAGAGCCCTGGCAGCCAGATTGTAAAGATTATGCTCCGCT
>JAKSQU010000165.1 GCA_024403965.1 Ruminococcus sp. | reverse complement strand
AAAAGTCATTTTAACTATTTTACAGTGTAATTTAATTGCTGTCCGAGTATGATATTTCTCGGACAGCCATTTTTGTTATACTCTCCATTATCGAATTGTAATTGCAGTCGACATAAAACCTGCTGTCGCAGAAACGCTGAAAATGATTTCATTCCTGATTGTCGGAAACGTTCTTCTATCTCATACATCTGATTCGGACTTACTCTGAAAAAGCATGGTTCACTGATTTTGTCATCAACGTTATCGGTCAATCTTCTGGATTTCATTTTTATGTATGGCTTCAGTTTTTGCAGTATTGATAATATGTATTGTAGCTGTTCTTCCGTGACATTCCGTCACGGCTCTTTATTACCTTACGGCAAAAGTGCCTCTCACTTATACAGGCAAAAAAGTGATGATTATTCATCCAACTTCACAGAATGTTTACAACCAACTTCAACTATAAAGCTCTTTCAAATGCTATAACTGTTGAAATGTAACAAACAATTTTTGAAATCACATCAAAACAAATATATTGAAAAAAATATTCGCTTGTGATATAATATTTTCAAGAGATGAGTGTGAATCGGAAGTGATGAAATGAGTAACGGATTAATAATCTGGAATCCGTGGCATGGGTGCATTAAGTACAGCGAAGGCTGTGAGCATTGCTATATGTATTACCTTGATGCACAGCGTGAACGTGATGGAAGTGAGATATACAAAACAAAAACAAATTTTAATCTTCCGTTGAAGAAAACACGCCAAGGTAAATACAAAATTGCAACGGGAACAACACTTCATGTGTGTATGACATCAGACTTCTTTTTAGAGGAAGCTGACGAGTGGCGTGATGAAGTGTGGGATATGATTCGTATACGCAATGATGTTCACTTCTGGATACAGACGAAACGTGCAGAACGAATACAACAGCATTTACCTTGTGACTGGAACAATGGCTGGGATAATGTCACACTATGCGTAACAACTGAAAATCAGAAACGTGCTGATGAAAGACTTCCGATTTTGATTGATACTCCTGCAAAGCATAAAGCGTTTATGATTGCACCGATACTATCAGAGATTCATGTTGAAAAATATCTTGCGACAGGTCAGTTTGATAGAGTGCTGTGTGACGGAGAGAACTATGACGGCAATCGTCCTTGTTATTATGAATGGGTGAAGTCACTGCATGACCAATGTTCAGAAGCTGATGTTCTGTTTGACTTTATAGGTACCGGAAATGTGTTTGTCAAAGATGGAAAGACTTATCACATACCTAAAGCGTATCAGAGTGTGCAGGCACAACGTTCAGGTTTATCTTATCCGTCAGGTGATACGTCTGCTATGATGCAGCCACGCTGTAAAACTTGTAAAAGAAGATTCAGTTGTAACGGTTGTCATTGGTGTGGCAAGTGTGGGAGCGTGTAACGTTTCAGCTATCGGAAGCTGTTCCTGAGTTCGTCACCGTCGGCACGACTTAACAGCATTTCATTCACGGTTCTGTCAATGGTGGCGGTTTAAACCGATTAGCAATAATGTAATTATTTATTTGTAAACGAAAGTGTTTGGTGGTGTATAATGAAGTTACTTGTAGTTGAAGACGAAAAAGACCTGAACGATATTATAGTCAAAGAGCTGACATTGAATGGATACATTGTGAATTCATGCTATGACGGACAGCAGGCGTATGAATATATGATTCTGGGTGAATACGACGGAGCAATATTAGATATAATGCTTCCTGAGATTGATGGATTTGAAGTTCTTGAAAAAATCCGAAACAAAGGCATACAGACACCTGTACTTTTTCTTACCGCAAGAGTTCAGAAGAAAGATATTATCCGAGGACTTGATCTGGGAGCAGATGATTATATTTCAAAGCCCTTTGACCTTGATGAGCTCTTAGCACGTATTCGAGTTATGCTGAGAAAAAAAGTGGAAACCCGTGAGAATACATATTCCTGCGGAGAGCTTGTTGTGAACTGCAATGACCATACAGTTTTTCGTGGAGATAAGTCTATTACACTTTCAGCAAAGGAATTTCAGCTTTTGTTGTACCTTGTAAGAAATAAAGGCATAGTTGTCACAAGAGAACAGATACAGAACAGCATTTGGGAATTTGACAATGATAACTGTTCAAACGTGATTGATGTGTATATCCGTTATCTCCGAAAAAAGATTGATGACGGATATGAGCAGAAACTGATTCACACGATAAGAGGAGTTGGTTACCAATTAAAAGCAGAATAAAAAACAGTTCTGTCATGACATATATTATAACAGCATGGATGATTTCTGAAATAATTATGTTTTCTTTTATGACGTTATTGGTGCATCTGTATATTTCAAAATCAGTTGACCTTGATGTGCGAAGAAGTCTTTCAAGACAGGTCAACAGCCTATCTGATGCTATAATAAAAGACAGAAACAGACTCAGTATTGATGAGAAAAAGATTGAAAAACAATACCCTGATATGTATATCGCAATCATCAGCGAAAATGGAGAAGTAATGTGGGGCTGTGTGCCTGACGGAATCATTATTGATACAAAAAAATCAATTGCACCTTCAAAAGCATCCAGTGGAAAAATATCCTATTACTATATTGACAGAGATATTAAGTACACCATGTCAGGAAATAACTTTGTAAGAGCATATGTCAGTGAGGATGATATTCTTGCGGACTATATTCCAATCAGGATTTATTCTTATGGCGGAATGACGCTTCTCTTCATATGCCTGACAGCAGTTATGCTGTATGCATTGAAACGCTTTAAACATTCTGTAAGAATTATGGAATCGA
>JAKSQU010000164.1 GCA_024403965.1 Ruminococcus sp. | reverse complement strand
TTATAAATATCCTCTGCATCAGAAAGTGATTCGGGCACTATGGCAAGCTCAGATAATTGGATTTCTTTGTTTCCATTTTTCATTTCAGCGTTCTTCCTTTGTTATTGTTTTTCTAAAAAAGTTAATAATTACAACTGATTACGATGATTAATAATAAATTTCATATTATGATACTTTGAGATTATGTCTTCAAATCCAAGTGATTTATACAGGTTATATCCTGATTCGGTTGCTTTTAATTCAACAAAATCAAGATTCATTTCTTTTGATTCCTGCAAAAGCATTTTTATTAATTGACTTGCAATACCTTTTTTTCTGAACTGCGGCTTAGTGTATACGTTCAGAATCGTTCCTGTTTTACCATTAACAAAAGTCGGATTTGAAGGTTTTTCAGAAACATACAAAAAACTACATCCAATAATTACTCCGTTTTCTTTGCAAACAAAAACAAATAAATCTTTATTCAAATGATTAGTAAAATATGTAGGCAGATTTTCAGAAATCACTAACATCTTGTCATCTGAAATTTTTCCGTAGTCTTCAAGCAAATATTCTATTCTAAGTGCAACTAAATCTTTTATATCATTTTGAGCTGCCTTTTTAAATTGCATAATTAATCCCCCACGAAAATCTCTAAAGTTTTGAAACAACAGTATTCCTGTCTTTCTTCCTGTGATTTAAAAGTTAAAAAAATAGTTCTCCCCATATTCAAATATCCTCCGATTCAGCCTATATGCTTCATAATTTTAAGACGCTGTGCTTCATTTGATTCAAAACCGAATTTTGAGTAAAATGGTATTTTGTCAGGCATTGCACACAATTCAACAAAGATATCCGTTCCCTTAACTCCGTTTTCATTGATGAAATTCAGCAGTTCATTTATCATCATTCTGCCGATTCCTTTATGCTGATATTCAGGAATAACAACTACATCTTTGATATAATAATCAAGTCCCATATCCCCTATCATTCTTGCCATAGCAACTATTTTATCATTATCCCAGACAGATATTCTGAACAGAGTATTTTTCATTGCAAGTTCAGTCTGCTCAACAGACGGACCATTTCCCCATACTGATTCCCATAATGTAATAAATTGTTCAGCAGTAAGTTCATTGTATTTTATAGTATAAGTATTCATATATTTCTCCTCCTTACACATTTTCAGTCAGCAGTCTTTTCATCACGCAAAGGTCGAACACATCAATTTTTCCGTCTTTGCATAAATCAGCCGACTGCCAGTCTTTCAGCTCTGCATCAGGAACATCAAGAATCCATTTCTGCAAAGTTATAATATCAGCGACATTAAATTCGCCGTCTGCATTTGCATCACCTTTTGGCAGAAATGTATTTGAATCTGTTGTCACATTTTTGCAATGCTCACCGATTATGTAATTCTCACAATCACGGATAATATTATTCTCAATCGTCAGACCATTGGCATTATCGGCGTTTATTACCTCTTGAAAGCATGAAGTAAACTGATTATCACGAATAGTTATTTCTGACAATGGTGTGTTTTCTGCATGTTGACCATTCAGCAGACTTTCAATTGTAATCACGTCACCTCTGCCGCCGAAATTACACTCGATGAAATCATTATTGCAAATCTGAATATGGTCTGCACCAGTACCTTCAATTACTCTGTCAGTCGGAATATTTGTCTGCACCTGCAATGTCTGACCACAGGTACGATAGAATGTATTTCCGTCACAAAGTCCGTTGTCGCTGTTAAGCAGAAAACCTCTGCCTTTTGTTTCATGGACATAGTTATTTGTCAGAACGTAGTTTCCAGAATCTCTGTTCTCGTTGTAAGCAACCATATCAGCAATAATGTTTTTCGGCAATGCTTCGGTTAATGTTATTGTTGCTTCATATCCGTTTCTTGTGATTGATTCAACTGTTGCTTCGTATTCGATATTGTTGAAATTCAAATCCTTAAATTTCAGCTTATGACCTGTTTCAACTATTTTATTAGGACAGGTTCCATGCATTATTTTTCTGCTCTCGTCAATGCTTTCGATGTAGAACATGTTATCATGCACATTTACAATATCATCACCGCAAAAGCTTAAATCACAGTTATCAATGCGGAAATATCCTGCGGAATTTGAAACATGAATTCCGTCTGCTGTTGTGGAAATTCTGTATTTATCCTCAGCACCAGGTCTCAAACCGATATATGAATTGATTATCTGATAATGATTTGCTCCATAGGCAAAAACATATCCCATACCACAGGCACCATAAATGCTGATGTTATTGTAAGTGATGTTGCTTGATTCCTCAACAGTATTGAACACTTGTCCGCCGTAAACATAATGACGCAGAAGATAAACTTCATCATTTCTGAAATAATCCAACGCACCACTATGTGTGATTTTCAGTACATTTGGTCTGCCATCAACCTTTTCGACTTTCTTGATACATTCTGTGTCAACACAAGGACTGTATATTTTGAAACTGCCGTGAACTCCTGCAACCAAATCAACAGGGTCATACTGCATAAAACTCATAAGCGGAATGTCCTCATTAACTTCATCAATTTCGGTGAATTCAATTTCAAGAGTATTTTCCGCATCATTCTCGTTTTCTATTTTTACAAGTGAACCAAGTCTGAAAGTATCCCAGTCCCAGTCAATTATCATGTTTCTGATTTCAACATTATCACAGGCATAAACTTTAAAATACTTCGGTGTACTGAATATAAATTCAGAATCATTTGCATCAACCAAGACATTTTGCAGTCTGTTCAGATAAATATCTTCTTCGGGGCTGAAATGATATATTCCCTTATCAATCAC
>JAKSQU010000163.1 GCA_024403965.1 Ruminococcus sp. | reverse complement strand
TCTTGAAACAGTTGTTTTCCCTCCACCGCTTGGTCCGATAAGAGCAGTAACCTCGTCTTGTTTTGCAGTAAAGGATACATCTTTCAGAACATCTGTATTATCAGAATATGAAAATTTCACATGGTCAAAAACAATGTCATATCCGTTATTTGTTAGTTTTTCTGAACCTTTCTGAATTTTGTGAGAAAGAATTTCATCAAGTCTTTCACATCGGACATTCGCCGCATTTACAGCAGCTAAATTCTGCAATGTAATCTGCATAGGGTCATAAAGTCTTGAAACAAGCATGAGAAACATAAAAAATGTAAGAATTGTTATTTTTCCGTCAGCAAAAAGGATTCCTCCGACGAGTGCAGTTGTCCCGATTCCTGCTTTCAGAATCATCTGTGATGCATTCACATAAAACGCCATTTTAAGTTCGGTGAAAAGCGATTGTTTTTCTACATTTCTTATTTTCTCATCAAGTCCCTGCATATAGCTGTCCTGTGCATTTGCTGAACGCAAATCTCTTACTGATTCAAGGCATTCCTGTATTCCGTCTGACATTGCCATTTTTACGCTGTTGTTTTTACGGATTGCGTCTTTTTGTGCCTTTGCAGATAACAGCATGATAATAAAAGATGCAGGTATTACCCAAAAGCTTGCAAGAGCCATTCTCCAGTCAAAAATGAATGTACCAATTCCAACAATAAACGTGGAAATAACAGCTCCAATAAGTTCGGGGATAAAGTGGCTTGATGCAGTTTCAATCATCGCACAATCTGACATAATAGTTGATGTCAGGTCACTTAAATCCTTCTTTCCGAAAAAAGACAACGGCAGTTTTCGCAATGTTTCTGCAATAGTAGTTCTTCTTACACCACTTTCAGTATATGTTGAAAGAAATGTTGCATTGTACTGTATATAATTTGTCACACCAATCAGCAAAATACAGATAACAGTTCCCACAACATACAGCCAAATTCTATCACTTGTCAGATTGTTTTCAAGCAAATCACTTATAAGCATATACAAAATTCCTGCAGGAAACATCAGAACAATATTTGATAAAGTAACACTTATGCAGGCTTTTATCATATCAATTGCACCTTTGCGTGAAAGTGCATATTTATGCTGTAATTTCTCAATCATTTTTTGCACCTGCTTTCCATAAAAATGACTTTGTATATTCATCAAACATTTTTCTGTAAATTTCGTTTTTCTCCATAAGCTGTGCATGATTTCCGTATTCATAGCACGTTCCGTTTTTCAGAACATATATTCTGTCTGCATTTGTTACTGTACTGAGTCTGTGTGCAATCATAATCATTGTTTTGCCTTGTGATAGTTTTTCAATTGCATTCTGTACCTTTTCTTCATTGTCAGGATCTGCAAATGCAGTGGCTTCATCAAGAATCAAAATCGGAGCATTTTTCAGAATTGCTCTTGCAATTGCAATTCTCTGCTGTTCACCGCCCGAAAGATAAGTTCCCTTTGCACCGATTATCGTATTTATTCCATCAGGGAATTTTTCTATAATATCCATACATTGTGCTTTTTCAAGTGCATCAATAACTTCATGTTCTGAAGCATTTGGTCTGGCAAGCCGGACATTTTCAAAAATTGAAGTTTTCAGCAGTTTACTATCCTGAAATACAAATGAAATCATCTGCATAAGCTTTGAATGAGGAATATCCTTTATATTCACATCACCAATTTTTATCGCTCCTTCTGTTACATCAAAGAATCTCGCAATAAGCTGTGCGGTTGTGGATTTACCTCCGCCGCTATCGCCTACAAATGCTATATGCTCCCCTGATTTAATTTCCAGTGATAAATCATGTACAGCATATTCCGCTGCATCTTTATATCTGTACGATACATTTTCAAGTGTTACTGACATATCCTGCGGATTTTTATTATTTTCTGAATCTGAGAGCGGTTCGATTTCAAGTATTGAATCAATACGTTTCAATGCATCTTCAACAACCATTTCCTGCTCACCCGAATATGCTATTTTAGTCATTGTTATTGTTAAAAACGGAGTAATTATAATGTAGTACATAATATTGAGAATTAATTCTGATGTAATTCCGTTTCTGCTGAAAAGATATGCACCTGCAACTAAAAATGCAAAAATAGAATTTATGCCTACCATATACCCTGTCATAGGCTTTCGCATATTTTTGGTATAACCGATTGACCATTCACTATAATCTTCGATTGATTTTTTGAAACGTCTGAATGAATGAACTGACTGTCCGAAAGTCTTTACAACAGGAATTCCACGAACATATTCAACAGCTTCTGTACTCATTGTTTCAAGTGCATTCTGATATTGTGCCATATCCTCCTGCATACCCTTTCCCATGACACTCATCATACATATAAAGGCAAAAATAAGAGGAATTATACAAATAAGTCCAAGTCTCCAGTCAAATACTGCAAGCAGAACAATAAGTCCTATAGGAGTTGCCATTGCTACGGCTTTGTCAGGAATATTGTGTGCAATAAATGTTTCTGTTGCTGCGGTAGATTCATCTACAATTCGTCGGATTTTTCCTGTTCCTTCTTTATCAAATACTCCAAGCGGAAGTGTAAGAATCTTTCTCATAAGATTGCTTCTCATATTTGCCTGAACACGAAAAGCAGAAATATGTGTACACATTAAAGCACACAAATATAAAAACATTGCAAGAATTGTCCACCCGACAGCCTGTAATCCAAGAGCTTTTATCACACTTAAATCTTCACCATCTATTGCAATTTTTATAATCTTCCATAAGTCATAAAATGGTATCATTGCTATCCACGCACTTATTACTGCAAGAATTCTTCCAAGTAAAATAAGATACCTGTGAT
>JAKSQU010000162.1 GCA_024403965.1 Ruminococcus sp. | reverse complement strand
TATACTTATCGTAGCCGATGATATCTACATATTCATCACCAGGATACCAGTTTGCTGAGCTTTCATAGTTGTAGCTGTTCCATTCCCAGATAAGATTGTGACAGTTGAAATCATTTGTGAGTGTTTCGTAGGTGTAAATCCAGAGCTTTTTGTAAACATCTGAACCTTCATTGCCCCACCAGAACCATGAACCTGTTTCTCCGCCGCCGCCTTCAGCTTCGTGGAGCGGTCTCCAGATTACAGGAACGCCTTCTTCTTCAAGCTTGTTGAATTCCTTTGCGAGTGTTTCAAGTGAAAGACGGTAGTAATCATACTCCTTTGTGCCTTCCTTGTATGCATTTGAAGTCTTGAATGTTGAGCCTTTTTCCTTGTATGTTGTATCTGACCAGTCAACTCTTTTGCCGAGTTCGTAGCTTTCCATATCATTAGGAATGTTAAGGTGGAATGATGCTGTTGCAATACCATTCTTATTCTTTACCCAGTCAATGATACGCTTTGTTGAGCCATCATCACTGCCGTAGCAAGGACAGCAGAAATTACCATAGTCAAAGCCTCTGATTGCAGGATAGTGACCTGTTAATTCATTGAGATACTCAAATTCTGTTTCAAGTCCGTGCGGACCGCCTGAGTAAATTTCCTGCTGACCTGATATAATGTTGTTTCCGTAAACTTCGGAAAGATATTTCATAAGTGCTCTTGTTTCAGCAGATGCATTGATATCAGAACAATCTGTCTGTGTAGCCTGAATCTTTGCAAGCTCTGCAGGAGCAATTGTGAGATAGTCAAAGTTAGTCCATCCCCAGCTGCTCTTAATCATGATTTCATTTTCGCCCTTGTTGAGTTTAACTGTACCGCAGTCAAGCTCTGTCCATTCTTCAGATGTAAATGAAACCTGTCCCTGATCAACGCCGTTTACATAAAGATTCTGAATCTTTTCGCCGTATTCAGCATTGTAGCAGATTGTGATTTTGTACATGCCTGTTTCAGGTGCATCAACTGTAAGAGTACAGCTGTCTGAATTGCTTTCAAGGAAATAGTAGCTGCCGCCTGATGCAGACTTATCATCCTTTGCGCCGCCTGTACCTGTCATTGTACCGTCTTCAAACTCGTACTTTACTGCACCTGCGTCAGCAGCAGTAACGATGCTTGCTGTGCTGATTGCCGCACCATTTACAGCCATAGCTGCTGAAAGAACAGCTGCACTTGCCTTTTTCATTAATTTTGAATTCATTTTAATACCCTCCCTGTAATTTTAAATCAGCTTAAAGCTAATACTTACAGTTTAATTATAACCTACTTTTACTTAAAAAGTCAAGATATAAGTGATTTCTTAACAATTAAGCAATAAAAATCGGTGTTTAGTACAAACGCCGCTCATTTTACTTGGTGATTCTGACAATGCATTGCTTAAATCAGCTTAAATTAATTTGATGCTATGATTCTGTTTTACTTAACGCACCATTAATTTGACATACCGCTGAAAATATAATATAATATAGTAAAGATAAATTTTCAGGAGGGACATCATCCATGGTACTTTACGATTTACATACTCATTCATCTGCATCAGACGGAGAATACTCTCCTTCTGTTCTTGCTGAAAAGGTAAAAAACGCAGGTATATCGGTCTGGGCATTAACTGACCATGATACAGTTGACGGCTGTCAGGAGGCGGCAGAGGCTGCTGAAAAACTTGGTATTCAGTTCATACCGGGAGTGGAATGCACCTGTAAGGGTCACAGGCATTTTCACATTTTAGGTCTCGGAATTGATATAAACTCCACTGAACTGAAAAATGCTCTGAACGAACTCGCAGAAAGCAGAATGCTTTGCGCTGAAAAAATATGCGCTGTTCTTCGTGAAAAAGGACTTGATATTCAGCTTGACGATGTACTAAAATATGCAGACGGCGGTTCTGTCGGCAAACCGCATATCGGCAGAGTTATGATTGACAAAGGTTATGTAAGTGAAATGGAGGAGGCTTTTCAGAAATACTTTGAAACTCCCGAAATAAAGAGTATCAAAAAGAAAAAGCTTACTTCAAAAGAGGCTGTTGATTTGATTCACAGCGCAGGCGGTATTGCTGTACTTGCACATCCTTATCAGCTTGGCATTGAACCCGAATTACTGCACGATTTTGTCGGCAATCTTAAAAATGACGGTCTTGACGGAATTGAATGCTGGTATTCAAAATTCACCGAAGAAATGATGGAAACATATATCGGCTTTGCGGAGGAATTCGGACTTCTTAAAAGTATCGGCTCAGATTTTCACGGTGGAAAATCAAAACCCGACATAAGTTTAGGTACGGGACGATACAATTCTATCATTACTCTCCGTGAAAAACATGATTTTGACGGTGAAATATTAAAGGTATTGCTTGACTAATTCTCAAAAATATGCGATAATACTATAGTAATTAAATTATAAAGAGGTACAGCATTATGTTCACAAAATATCTTATTACATTTTTAATCTCAATGGTTCCTATCGTTGAACTCAGAGGCGGTGTTCCGTGGGGAGTTGCGGCTGGTCTGCCGTGGTATTACGTTCTTCCGCTTTGTATGGTCGGAAATATGATTCCTGTTCCGTTTATTTTCTTTTTTGCAAGAAAGGTTCTCGAATGGGGCAAGGACAAGCCTGTTATCGGAAAATTCTTTACATGGTGTCTTGAAAAGGGCGAAAAGGGCGGCAAGGCTCTCACAGCAAAAGCAGGTAAAGGTATGTTTCTTGCACTTCTCCTTTTCGTAGGAATTCCGCTCCCAGGCACAGGTGCATGGACAGGCACTCTCGCTGCAAGCTTTCTTAATCTCGATTTCAAGAAAAGTATAGCTGCTGTTATTCTTGGCGTTCTTCTTGC
>JAKSQU010000161.1 GCA_024403965.1 Ruminococcus sp. | reverse complement strand
CCACCAGAGAGGTCTACACCTCTCTGGACTCTGGTTGATGGCGGCTTCGCCGCATGATTTACTCTTATTTTTCTTTATCTTTTATTTTCTTTCGTTTTTTACTCTCAAAAATCTTTACATTATAAAACAAATGTGCTATAATAAAAAAATACAGGCTTTTGATTAGCCCGATTACTTGTAAGGAGCGGATTATTCTCTATGAATGAAGGAAATAAACGCAGAAATCAGAAAAGAAAAAACGCAATGACTCGCTATAAGGTCAGATATGACAGAATTCTTGCGGCTGTTCTTGCACTTGCCGCAGTTTCAGTTGTCGCATCTTCATGCGTTAATGGTCTTATAGGCAATAAAAATAACAAATCAGACAGCGGTGATGTTCAGTCTTCAACTGCCGCTACATCACAGTCTACTATAGTTGACAATCTTGACCCTAAGGACGAAAATGTTCCTGTTATTACTCAGACTAAACCGACTGAAGAAGAAGAAACTACTGATGTTTCAAAGAAATATTCAAGCAAGTCTGTAAGCAATGACGATATCTACAAGGGTGACTTGATTCTCATTAATTCAGAGAATCCTTATAAATTCCCCGAAAATGATACTGATGTTGTAACAATGTTCGACCATATTGATACTTCATGCATAAGCGTATGCGATCTCGTTACAAAGCTCGATTCAAAGGTTATTGAACAGCTTAACGCTCTCTTCAAGGGCTTTATTGATGAAGGCAATGAAAACGATATTACCGTTATCGGTGCTTACCGTTCATTTGAAGAACAGAATGACAAGTATTACAGCGGTCTTTCAGGTTTCGGCGGCGGTTATACCGACTACCATTCAGCAAGATCATTCGATATCGGAATTTTCCCTAAGGACGGTTCAAGCTCAGGCTACTATTCTTCTGTCGGCAATTATGCATGGATCGACGAAAATGCCGCTGATTTCGGCTTTATTCTCAGATTCCCCGACGAAAAGGAAGAATACACAAAGGAACGTGCAAGAACCTATACTTACAGATATGTAGGCATTCCGCACTCTGTTTACATTAAACAGCATGACCTTTGCCTTGAAGAATACTTAAAACTTCTGAAGGACCACAACAGCAGTAATCCGCTTGAAATCAACGTAGGTGCTGACATTTACAATGTTTACTACGTTCCGAAGGGTTCGGGCGATACTACTGAAGTACCTGTTCCGTCAGGAATGGATTACACTATCTCAGGTGACAACTCAGGCGGATTTATAGTTTCTGCTCTTATGAAATAACAGGAGAACAAATGAGAAGTCAAAAATTAACAGCACTTCTTCTCTGCACGTCATTGAGTGCATTTGCGCTCGGTTCGTGCGGAAATACTGACAGGGGCGACGGTTCGGGACATATGTACAGTCTTACTCTGCTTGAAAATCCCGAAACTCTTGATCCGCAGTATGCTGATGATCCTTCGTCAAACACGATTATCAAAAATATGTTCAGCGGTCTGTTTGATGTTGATAAAAACGGCAATATTGTATGCTGTAACGCTGAAAGCTATGATGTTTCGGATGACGGTCTTGTATATACATTTCATCTGCGCAGTGACAATTACTGGTTCTATGACAAAAACAAGGACGATATAATACAGGAAGATGAGTATTTTCCTGTTGTTGCTGATGACTATGTTTTTGCTCTGAAAAGACTGCTTGACCCGTCTATGCATTCTCCGTATGCAACGGATTTCACATGTATTCAGCATGGTGAACTTATCAATCGTGGCGAACTTTCTCTCGAACTTGCTGGTGTTTCCGCAATATCTGACACAACTTTACAGATTAAGCTTGATTATCCGTCGGCTGAGTTTCTGAAACTGCTGTCAACTCCTGCGGCTTATCCGTGCAATGAAAAATTCTTCTATTCAACTAAGGGAAGATATGGTCTTGACGATGAATCAGTAATGTCAAACGGCGCTTTTTATGTGAGAAGATGGTTCTATGACCCCTACGGCTCGAACAACATTCTCTATATGAGAGCAAATAATGTTAATGAACGTGAAGGCTATGATATTTCGCCGTCTTATCTCAGCTTTGAAATACGAGATACAGATGCCGAAGTCAGACAGGATTTCAAGGATGAATTCACCGAATGCATTACATCTATGAGCAGTTCCGGTTATAATTCCGGCAAATACATAGTTGAAAGTGAGCGTTCAGTTACTCTCGGTCTGATTTTCAATACCGAAGACAAAACCTTTTCCGACCTTAATCTGCGAAAGGCACTTTCACTTTCAATCGACAGAAACGCTCTGAAATCGCAGATAAGCGACGATGTAAAGGTTGCATACGGAATATTCCCCCCTGCTGTAAAACTGCTCGGAAGAAGTTATCGTGAGCTTTCGTCAGACAGTCAGTTTGATGTTTATAATCTCAAATCAGCAAAAAGCTATCTTGAAAAAGCTAAAATCGAACTCGGCACACGTTCAATCGACAGTACAAAAATTCTTGTTAATTCGTCTGCTGTAAACTCTGCACCTTTGCACAGTATTTCACAGGCATGGCAGGATTCTCTCGGAATTTACGCAGGTATTGAAGATGTTACTGATGACGAATTCTACAGCAGAATAAGAAACGGCGAATTTACAATTGCTCTTTATCCGCTGAAAAGCAATTCATCAAGCGGTCTTTCAGTTGTAAGAAAATTTGAGAATACACGCTGTCTTTCATATGCGCTCGGTGAAGACAATACACTTGCCGAAAATATTATGAAATGTCCGTCAGCGTCATCACTTGTTGATGTATATTCAGATACCGAAAGAGCAATTCTCTCAGAATTCGGATTTATTCCTTTGCTTTACAAAAACTGTTATCTCATAGCAAATTCTGATAATGAAGAAATATACTATGATTCATTTTCGGGTGCTGTAGACTACAGAAATGCTAAAAACTACAGGTAATTTCAAGGACTGCTGCACTGTGCGGCAGTCTTTTTTATAAGGCAACACCGCACAATTACCGCCTGACGGCTATGTGTGTGTCTTGCTTGAACTTTTTCCGTCATAGTACACAAAAACTCC
>JAKSQU010000160.1 GCA_024403965.1 Ruminococcus sp. | reverse complement strand
GATTAATTGAAAAGCAGCTAAGATTCGTTGATTTAAATCTTAACTGCTTTTTGTTGATATCAAGAAAAAGTCGTTAATATACAATAATTAGTTTCCTAACATTTTCCTAACATTCATCAAAAATCAAATAATTACAAAATAAGCTGTTAGTATCATGAATGTCCTATATTTCGCAGAATTCGCAAACTTTGAACATGTTGCTGAAACATATAAAAACTAACCGAAATAGGATTGTGGTCCCGAAGATCGTGGGTTCGAATCCCATCTCCCACCCTCATGAAACAGGCACTTTCGAGAAATCGAAGGTGTCTTTTTTATTTCTGTTTAAATCAATTTTCCTTTATAAAAATCCCCCGTATGTGTGATACGGGGGATTGCTTTACATATCATTCCTATTTTCAAGTGCCTTGAAAAGTGTTACTTCATCTGCATATTCGAGAATACCGCCTACGGGCAGACCGAATGCAAGACGTGACACTTTAAGTCCTAATGGTTTCAGAAGTCCTGCTACATACATAGCTGTGGCATCTCCCTCAACTGTGGGATTTGTTGCCATGATTACTTCCTTTACTCCGCCTTTGGATATTCTTGCGAGAAGTTCTTTTACACGGAGTTTGTCGGGAGTTATTCCGTCCATCGGTGAAAGAAGTCCGTGAAGTACATGGTATACACCATTGTATTCCTTTGTTCTTTCAAATGCCGTTACGTCCTTCGGAGTTTCGACTACGCATATTACACTGCTGTCTCTTTCTGCATCATCACATATAGGGCATATATCCCTTTCTGTGAGATTCTGACAGCATTTGCATGAATGTACATTTTTCTTGGCATCAACGAGAGCTTTTGCAAAGTCCTCAACTGCCGCCTCATCCATTGACATGACATGATAAGCAAGCCTTTGGGCTGTTTTCATGCCGATACCCGGGAGTGAAGCGAACTTTTCCGCAAGTATGACAAGCGGTAAAGCGTTATGGTCAGCCATCGGCTAATCAGAATAAGCCAGGGAGTGAAACACCGCCTGTGATTTTGCTCATTTCAGCTTCTGTTGTTGCTTCGATGTTGTTTACAGCTTCGTTTACTGCGCTGATGATAAGATCCTGGAGCATTTCTACATCTTCAGGGTCAACAGCCTCAGGCTTGATGTTGAGTGACTTGATTGTCTTCTTACCTGTGAGAACAACCTCAACAGCTCCGCCGCCTACTGTAGCAGAGAAATCTCTGCCTTCGATATCTTCCTGAAGAACTGTGATCTGATCCTGCATCTTCTGAGCCTGCTTGATCATCTGGTTCATATTTGCAGCAGCGCCGCCGCCTACATTCTTTGGAATTCTTGCTTTCATTTTAAAATTCTCCTTTTAATAGATTTAATTGATTGTCTTTATTTTTCAACAGCTGTAGCAATGCTGTTGTCAATAGCTTTCTGAATCAGCTTTTCAGCCATGGATTTCTGCTCATCAAGAGTTGTTGAGCATTTTGCACGGATAATATATCTTTGTCCGAGAACCTTCTGAATTGTTTCACCGAGTTTCATTCCGTTATCACGGCTTTTAAGAAGTTCGATGAAAAATCTGTTCTGTGATGTGATAAAGATATAGTTTCCTGCCGTCTTTGCCTCAGAGCCTACAAGACTTCCTGCAACTGACGGACAGTCCGTTTCAAACTGTTTGAGTACCTCTTCCCATCTTGTACAAGGTACAAGGTCTTCGGGACGAAGCTTTTTAATATCAATGTTAGGGACAGGGTCAGCATCTGTTCTCGGAGCATTTGCTGTAAGAATTTCAGGCGGTTTTGCCTGTGTCTGCTGTACGTTCTGAACCTGTACGGGAGCAGAGCGCATTTTATCCTCTAACTGTTTTATTTTATCATATATTTCAGAATTGTCAATAGTTTCAGCGATTTTATTTAAATTTCCGCAAAGCTTTATCAGTGACATTTCAAATTCAACACGCTTGTTTGCGGCTCTGTTCATATGCTCACTGCATTCCTGGAGTACGGAAATTCGGGACATAATGGTTTCAAGCTCTGCTTTTTCTGCAAGAGCCTTCAGCTTTTCCATATCATCAGCCGAGCAGACTATAAGATTTTCTGCTGTCTGCGGTGAAACCTTCAGAAGCATTATGTTTCTCAGCTGTGAAATAAGCTCCTCACAGAGTCGGCTCATATCCTTTGACATATCATAAAGAGACGCTGTAACAGAGAGTGCCTTTGCGGTATCGCCGTCGGAAACAGCCTCAAGTATGCTGAAAAGATGTTCATTTCCTGCAATTCCTGCGGCATTTGAAACAGTTTCCTCATTTATTTCCGAGCCGCATACAGAGCATCTGTCAAGAAGTGAAACAGCATCACGCATACCGCCGTCTGCGAGCTTTGCAATCATAGCCGCACCGCTGTCTGTAAGCTGTAATTCTTCCTGTGACGCAATGAATTTAAGACGTTCGGCAATGTCCTGCGGTTTGATTCTTCGGAAATCATAGCGCTGACAGCGTGAGAGAAGTGTTGCGGGAACCTTGTGTATTTCCGTAGTTGCAAGAATAAACTTGACATACGGCGGCGGTTCTTCCATAATTTTCAGCAGAGCATTGAAAGCGCCTGTTGAAAGCATATGAACCTCATCTATAATGTAAATTCTGTACTGGCATCTTTCGGGAGTATAAATTGCCGCATCACGAAGGTCACGGATATTGTCAACACCATTGTTTGATGCTGCATCTATTTCAACTATATCTGTGAGAGTGCCTGCATCTGCATCACGGCATATGTCACATTCAAGACATGGATTTCCGTTTTTCATATTACGGCAGTTGACAGCCTTTGCAAGAATTCTCGCACAGGTTGTTTTACCTGTACCTCTTGAGCCTGTAAACAGGTAAGCATGAGCTGTTTTACCGCTTGTTATCTGATTTTTCAGAGTATCGGTTGTCTGCTGCTGGGAAATAACATCGTCAAAAGACATAGGACGCCATTTTCTGTAAAGTGCCTTGTACATTGGTTTTCACCTCGTTGTAATATAAATAGAAAAATGCGGCGCAGCCGCCACTCAACAGAGTCCAGAGAGGTGTAGACCTCTTTGGCAGGGGGTGTGCGAGGGGGACA
>JAKSQU010000016.1 GCA_024403965.1 Ruminococcus sp. | reverse complement strand
GCATACCCTGTGGTGGACCGCCCTGTGGCATTCCCATCGGCATACCCTGTGGTGGGCCGCCCTGTGGCATTCTTGTTACAGATGCAATATTCTTTGATTCAGGCCAGTTGAGAATCTGAAGAAGATTTCCGTCAAATTTCTCTTCCATATATGCCTTTGTTACTCTTTCAAGGAACTCTGTTGTTCTTGTTCTGTCTACAAGCTTGATTGAGAAATTCTTATTGCCTGTTTCTTCTGCAAGCTCTCTGTAGTAGTGAACATCTTCAGGACGAATCCATTCAGATGTAAGGAATGCTGTCGGATTTGTTACCTTCTTATATGTACAGTTGATAAGTGTATAGTCCATTGATGTTGCACTCGGATCTGAGAAACCTACAAAGCTGCCGTGTGCAAGTCTGTATGGACATTCCTTTAAGCAAAGATTATTTGCTATAAGACGAATGTTGAAGTCTGAATCCTTATACTGTGAAAGAAGATTTCTGAGTACATCAAACTTTCTGTTGAATGAATGGTCAAGTGTGATTTCATCAACGCCCCATGAACGCCAGTATTCAACGTGCTGAATTGTTGTAGGATATGCATAAAGTCCAAGTGTAATGAAAATATCCTTGAATTCTTTCTTTGCATACTTGATGAGAATTGGTGAGTTGAGTGTGAATGCTCTTATACCTGTGTCATATGCTGTGTGAAGGAACTCTCTTACCTGCTGACTTACAACAGGATCAAGCTCTCCCTGTCCCATTGTGAGCGGATTGATAAGATAGTTGAACTGAATATCCCTTTTCTTACATTCTGCTACATAGTCTGCAAGCTGATCAAATGTAAAATCAGGTATGATTGATGCGGCACGTCCGCCAGGAAGTCCGTCATATTTGAGCTTTCCGAAAAAGCTCTTGATTGAATGCTTGGTATCGTACTTGTCTACGATATCAAAAAGCTTGTAATCAAAATTACAGCCAAGATCAAATGATAAAATATCGTTTGCCAATTTTCATACTCCTTTTTTCTTTAGGCTACACCTTACAATGCACTCCTGACGGCTTTGTAAGGTTTCGTCATTGATGTTACAAATAGTATTATATCACCTTTTTATTACAATGTCAATATCAATAATATATATTTAAATATTAATCATTATGGAGTATTTTCCACAATTCGTTTGCTGTTTCAGCACTTATTCCTGCGGTTACGGCAAGTTCCTGCGGGTCAGCCTGTAACAGATTGGCTCTCGTCTTGTATTTCATCATCAGCTTTGCGGCTTTTTTCTCGCCTATTCCCTTTACTGTCTGAAGTTCTGAAGTATAGGTCTTTTTCTTGTGTCTGCTGTGCATGAATGCTACTGAATAGCGGTGAACTTCGTCCTGTATTCTCGTTACAAGATTAAATGCTGATTTAAGTCCGTTTATCTGTATTTCACGTCCGCCTGTTGCTATTGCTCTTGTTCGGTGCTTATTATCCTTGACCATACCATACACGGCTATGTCAAGTCCTAACTCACGGATAAGCGGTTCTATTGTGTTGACATGTCCCTTACCGCCGTCAAGCAGTATAAGGTCGGGTGTTCTTTTGAAATATTCATCGCCTTCCTGTTCAACTATATGCATAAGTCTTCGGCGGAGTACTTCACGCATACTGCCGTAGTCATTCTGAAACTCCTGTTCCTTGACAGTAAAGCGCTTATACGCTCTTTTCAGCGGTCTGCCGTCTTCAAATACTACCATTCCTGCTACCATTGATTCTGACGACAGATTTGAAATATCATATGCTTCAATGTATTTCGGTGGTTTTGAAAGTCCGAGACTTTTTGCAAGTTCATCAAGGGCAAGTACTTCTCTGCCTGTTCTGTCATTTCGGAGTGCCGCATATTCTGCACTGTTGTTCTTTGCAAGTTTAAGAAGGTCAAGCTGTCCGCCTCTCTGCGGAACATGGAGTGTAACCTTTCTGTTTGCCTGTTTTTCAAGGAGCTGTTCTATCAGTTCACTTTCCTTTGGAATGTGGTCGATAATTATTGTCTTAGGTATATCGTCTTTATTATAATAATAGCTTATCATAAACTGGCTTAGTATGTCTTCTTCCTTATCTGCCTTTTCAAGCTGAAATACTGCTTTGTCATATAATCGGCTGTTGCGGTACATAAGTACTGAAATATAGATACATTCATAGTACTCGGCTATTCCTATTATGTCTGCCGCATCTACTGTATTGTTGATTATCTTCTGCTTTTCTGCGGCTTTCTTTACTGCATTAATTCTGTCACGGAGCATTGCCGCTTTTTCAAATTCAAGATTTTCAGCCGCATTGTTCATTTCCTTTTCCATGCGCTCTACAGATTCTGCACTGCCTGTTTTTATGAAATCTATCGCCTGTTCTATTATTTCATTGTAACTGCTCTGACTTATTCTTCCTCTGCAAAGTCCCATACACAGCTTTATATGATAATTAAGGCATGGTCTTGATTTATGAAAATCCTGTGGAAATTTTTTGTGACAGGTCGGGAGCATAAATACTCTGTTTGTTTCGCTGACAGCCTGTTTTGTTACAAATCCGCTTGTATATGGTCCAAGATATTTTCCGTCTTTCTGCTTGTTTTTCTCCTCGGTAATTCTCGGATATTCATCGTCTGATATGCGGATATAGTGATATCCTTTGTCATCCTTTAAGAGAATGTTGTATTTCGGCTTATGCTGTTTTATTAAACTGCATTCAAGGAGCAGTGCCTCGTATTCACTGTCTGTTACTATGAAATCATAGTCAAAAACATTTGAAACCATCGCCGCAACCTTTGGTGTATGGTCGGGATTTTCACGGAAATAACTGCTTACTCTGTTATGAAGATTTTTTGCTTTGCCGATATAGATTATTTCACTTTCCTTGTTTCTCATTATATATACACCCGGAGACGTTGTCAGCTTTCCTGTTTTATCTCTGAGATACGGCAGTCTTGGATTCATAATATCACCTCCAAAAAAATCGGGCAGATTATCTGCCCGAAATCCATCATTGTTTGTCAAAATACTTCTTTCCGCCGCTTGGTCTGAAGTATGTTCTTATATATCCGTCTTTTGAAAGAACTACAAATTCATTTGTGCTTTCAATATAATAAACTCCGTCGCCGTCTTCTGACTCTGTTTTGTAAAGTGCGTCGGGATTGTTTATTACATCACTTGCACCTTCCTCATAATCCTGAGCTGTGGGATATCTGAAAATGTCATCAAATTCAGCACCGTGCTTTTCAAAATGCTGTGTAAGGAGCTTTTTGTTTCTGAAATGGTATTCAACATAGTTTTCATCAGAAAAGTTATATTCATCTGCGCTTTCAGCTGATGTACATTCTGTGAGTATTTCGGTAAGTGCCTCGGTATATTCAGATATATTTACCTCTGATGTTGTATCTGCAATTGTTTCTGTCTGCGGTTCGGTTTTGCTCTCTATTGTCTGAATTGCTGAATATGTTGTATCCTCAGTTGCTGTGTCATTCTTGCTTGCTCCGAGCATACTGATTTTTCCGGCAACAAACGCACATGCAATCATTATTACAATTGTCAGAACCGTTTTTAATTTTCTGTCAAACATATATTACCTCCTTAACCGCCTGTTACTATATTGATTATTCCCTGATACAATGCACCTGATTCACTTGCAAAGTTGAATCCGAAATTCTGCGGATTCTGTATCTGCATTACTATTATATATGAGCCGTAATATCCGCCGTAGTCTGACCATACATAATAATCTGCCTCCGGCTGATAGTAATTCTGAAGTACACCTGTTATATAAAGAATATCGTCTCCGCCTGTTTCGGCTGTTCCTGTTTTTGCATAGAAATTATATCCCTCGGGTACATAAACTCCTAAGTTACTGCCTACTCCCATCATGCCGTCAAGGATTCCCTGTCTGCATGAATCGGGTATACTGCCGAGCCATTCATATGGTGCACTGCCCGGATATACGCTTTCTGAAGGATCGGTGGTATCTACCATTGTCTGAACTACAAACGGCTTGACCATTTCTCCGAATACAGCCTCTCGTCCAAGTGCCGCAAGATAAATCGGACAGGTTCTTACATATGCCTGACCAAACGCACTTCTTCTTAAATCATCATCACTGTATACTTCAAGGCTGTTTTCAATAGGTCCGAAATCACAGTAAATCGGACTAAGGAAATGGAAAATTCCGTCCAAATCCTGACACACCTTGTCAAAACCTATAAGTTCAAATGATTTTGCAAAAAAGATATTGCTTGAACTTACAAATGCGTCATAAAGTGATCTTTCATATATAGGATAATAGCCTGTTTCATGATCCCAGTTGACTATTGTTGCTCCGTCAACCTCCCATGTTCCTTCATCATACAGGCTGTAAATTCCGTTAAGGTCTGCAAGCACCTCTGACATAATCTTAAAGCATGATCCGGGCGGCGCATTCTGAAATGCTCTGTTTCCGTTGTTTGAAAGATTTGCCCCCTGTTTGAAAAGCTGTGGGTCATATGACGGATATGATGTTTCTGCAAGCAGTGAGCCGTCTGTTCGCATTACTACGATTGAGCCTGTTATTCCGCTTCTCAGCATATAATCATAAAGTGCCGCCTGTACATCTCCGTCAATTGTAAGCTGTACTGACTGACCGATATTATCATCCGCATTTACGGGTACAGGATTTTTTATTCTGAGCGCCTCGTCAAGATAGCTGTCTACTCCGCCCGAAAGTCTGCTTACTATATTTCCGAATGGTATTGCATAGCCGTCTGTATATACTCTGCTTTCTCCGTTTACGTCATCATAAATACTGCGTGTGATCAGAGTTTTATTGCAGTCATATACATTTCCTCTGAGCACTGAAGGTGCTGTGGTTGTGGTTTCTGTAGTTTCAGCAACCATTTCATCAGACGCTGTTTCAGTTGACGGCTCAGGCATATCTGCCGCAGTTGTAATACCTCCGTACACGCTGTCGGGTGCAGGCTTGTCTGTCGGAATTATATGCAGTATGTCCGATTCAGATGTACATGATGCAAGTGTCGGACAAAATACTGCCGCCGCAATTAAAAGTGCGGTAAGTTTTTTTCCTTTTGTTTTCATCTTATTTATCCTTATTCCTTACCCATTACGATATCAACTATTCCCCTGTAGAGAGCCTGTGACTCACTTGCAAAGGCATAGCCGAGTTCTGTAGGATTCTGTATCTGCATTACTACAACATATGAGCCGTTTTCACTATATTTGCTGTAGTCTGCATATTCAGTTTCAGGTTTGTCATTTGTATTGCATAAAATTCCTGTTATGTAAAGGAAATCGTCAACCCATGTTTCTGCTGTGCCTGTCTTTGCATAGAACTTGTACTGCTCAGGAAGATATACTCCGAGACCTGAGCCTACGCCCTGCATTCCGTTTCTGAGATTTTCACGATACTGCTCGGGAATGCTTGCAATTACATCACATGACTTTGAGCCTTCGCCGATAACTGTCTTTCCGTCTGCTGTATCTACTATGTTCTTTACAACGAAAGGTGTTACCATATCACCGAAAACTGCCTCTCTGCCAAGTGCCGCAAGGAAAATCGGACATGTAAGAACGTATGACTGTCCGAAAGCACTTCTTCTTAAATCATCATCGCAGTAAATTTCTATATTGTTTTCAAGTGAACCGAAATCACAGATAATATCATCTTTTTCGTCTGCACCAAAATGGAAAATTGAACTTAAATCTGCAAGTACGTCTTCTGTGCCTATCTGATCAAATGTCTTTGCAAAGAAAATGTTGCTTGAATTTACAAAGCCTGAGTAAAGTGAACGTGACATGGGATAGCCTGTGTTTCTGTCATGATCCCAGTTTACTATAGGGATACTTCCGAAATCCCATTCACCCTCGTCATACTGTTCATATATTCCATGCTTGTCTGCAAGAACTTCTGACATTATCTTAAAGCAAGAACCAGGCTCATAGTTCTGAAACGCCTTGTTTCCGAATTCGCCCCATGCAAGCTCCTTGTCATATTTCTGTTCCTTTACGGCATTAGGGTCATATGACGGATATGATACCTGTGACATAATTGAACCGTCTGTTCTTAAAACTACTACTGAACCGATTATTTTCTGTTCGCCGAGATACTCGTAAATCGATTTCTGAAGTTCAGCATCAAGTGTAAGCTGAATTGACTGTCCGTTTTCTGTAAGTATATCGTTAAATGTTGTATCATATCCTGCGGACATTTCTGTGATTATATTTGCAAAAGGCTCACCATATTCTTCTGAATAAACACGTCTTTCTGTACCGTCAGCCTGTTTCTCAGAGCTTACAAGAAGAACTCCGTTTGCATCATAAAAATTGCCCTTGAGTGACAAATCAACTGCATCAGTTTCGGGTTCTGTTATCTCTTCAGTTGTTTCTTCAACAGCTGTTGTGCTCTCTGTAAAATCAGCATCAGTTGATGAATTTCCTGCTGAACCTACCTGTGAACTGCATGAGCCAAGTGTACATAATGAAAGTGCTGTAAGAAAAGCTGTGAGCTTTCTTGTATTGTTCATATTGTTAAAACCTCGTTTCTCTATCTACATATATACTTTATATTATACATTTTTCATTACGTTTCGTCAATAGATTTTAATGAAAAACTGCCTTTTTTCAGCAATGTATGTATATTCTGTTTATCACAATTGCTATAACGGGCAGTATTATTCTCTCTTTTAATTATTTAACATTAAGAATGTTACAGTGATATTATACATTTTTTAATTTATTGCTTGAACTCAGCATATAATCATATTGAATTTGTACAGTATTTGTGATTTTATGTAAATAAGATTATTGATTTAATATTCTTAAAGTGTATTGACTTTATTCTATATTAATGATATAATATAATGAATAATAGATAAGTGTGTCAGGAGGAGTGTTAACAAATGAAGTCCGTAATCGGAAAAGGCTGTATTTTCGGTCTTTCGGCGGCTGTTTCTCTATGCAGTGTTAATACGGCTTATGCATTTTATGAGGCTCCGTCTGATATTGAACTTACTGTTGGTGATTTCGAGTGCGAGGGTGATGACATTCTTTCAGCTGAAACTGTTGAATTACCGCTGTATATCGGAAATAATCCGGGGTTTGTTTCAATGACGCTTATAGTCAGAATCGGTGACGGTCTCAGATATGATGCTGAGTGTCCTGTTTATACGAGAACAGATGGTCTCGGCGGTGTTCATATGTACGATTTTTCCGATGAATATGACACTATGGTATTTACTGTAACAGGAAGTGATGAATTCATTCCGTTTTCCGAAGACGGCGAAATTGCTGTTTTCCGTTTCTCACCTACTGTGAATTTTGAAAACGGTGACTGCAATATTACTTTTCTCAGTGAATTCGGTGACCATAAGATGGAAATTCTTACCGCTAATTCATTCGATGCAGTTTTCGGTGAAGAATGTTTTTCCATTATGAACGGACACAGAAATTCTATTGCTGACCCTAATGGAAATGGTAATGCGGATTCGGGTGATGGTGCTCTTTCAGATGCTGACAGACTTTCAGTTTCGCAGAACGGAGTTCTCCCCGATAAAAATTCAACTGTGTCTGATGAAAATTCAGATGATAATTCGGTTGTCACCACTACACGAAAGCCTCACAGGGTCAGACTTGATAAATCAAATTCAGATACGTCTGATTCTGCTCGTAAAAAAAGCAGTTCATATAATTATTCTGCTATAGCAGTTACTGCTGTAGCTGTCATATTCGTTTCAGCTTTCATAGCACTGTCTGCTGCGGCGAAGAAAAAAAGAAAGAAAGGGAATGAAAATAATGAATAACGCAAATTCAATAAAGAAAAAAATCGCTTTTGCGGCTGCTCTTGTTTTTGTATCTTACTCATATATGGGTAATGCCGCAGTTATTGCAGAAACTTCTTTAACAGCGGAAACATCATCTGCTGATGACGGAGCTATTGACCGCTCTACCTTTGAAATTACAATTTCCAATGATAATCTGCTTGACGAATTATCATTTGTTACTTTTGAGGAATTTGCTAATAAAATTTTTACAAATCCTCCTCTCAGTATTGATTTTGCCAATAAAAAGATAACTGTAGGCAATGATAATACTGATATTACAAAGTTTATCTACTATAACGACAAGCTTTACAGATTAAATTCAAGCATCAACGGTGTCATTACTTATTCTGCTTTTGATAAAATTGAAAAGCTCATTCCTGAGTATGACCAGATTTCTGCTGATAAAATCGTTTCATTCTCTTATGATTCAAATTCATTTACAGATGACAAATACTGTAAGATTGACTCAAATATTTATATAACTCCTAATAAAAACTACCTTATCAACGGCAGTGAAGAATCAATTACTGTTACAAACAGTCCTGATAATGTTGTTTCATATACATCTGGCGAAGACGGCTCTTACTCTATTATTGTAACTGCTGATGGTGTTGAAACTGAATATGTTATCACAAAGAAACTCTTCAATATTGCAAGAAATGATGATATCACTGTTACTAAAAACGGTGAAGAGTCTCCTTCATTCAACTTAAACTGGACCGACATTTCTCAGTATACTGTAAGTGTTTCAAATGCTGACAGCTATCAGGCTTTCTATGTTTCTGACGGTACATCAAGCAAAATTTATCCTGCTACTGACGGTACTCTGAATTTAGAGGAGCTTATCAGAAACGACTCTCTTATTACATATTCCGACGGAATTACATATACTATTACTCCTGTTGTGAAATATGTAAAGCCTGTCGTTTATGTTGACGGTGTTGAAACTGCAACTGACATTGAATCATTCTTTGTTAAACAGCAGGGCAACAGAATTGAATATGAGGCAGGCAGATATTACTACTTTGAGATTCCTTATCTTTACAATGACGAATATTACCTTGAAGGCTATGAGTACGGCGGTACAGGCGAACTCGATGCATCAGAGGTTTTCTCTGCTCTTGAATCAGGCAACAAGAACTATTCTCACGACTACAATATCGGTGAAAACAGTATTGTTCTGCGCTATAAAAAGGCAGAAGGTGATAAGAATTTCAGATATTATCCGAGAAAGGATATCGTAAGACGCAGTCAGTATTGCTATACTGTTGAGTCTTTAAGTCCTAATACTCAGCTTTTTGAATTTTCTCCTGAAAGCGAAAGCAAACTCCTTGTTTTTGAAACAATGAGTACATCAAAGGGATATCCTGCTATCAGCAAGAATTTCTACTCCATTAATGATGCTGACAAGAAAAACTTTATCGTTACATGGAGTCAGTACAATAATCCTAATTACCTTATTGCAAAAAATCTTCTCAATTATGACCAGTATAACGAGAAAATTACAAACTATCTTGATAACAGCATTTGTTTCTACAGAGATACTACTCCGCCTGTTATTACTATGAAGTCTGAGTCTTCTAATTCATGGGCTAATTCACATGGTACTTCATTCAGCATTAATATTACTGATTTTGAGGAAAGTCCTGTTGCAAACAAATCTGAGCTTACTTCTGACGTTGATAAGGAAATTCAGAGAGTTTATGATGAATATATCAACTATCAGTCACCTGAACTCAGCGAAATTTCCACTATTTATGTAGGCAATTACAGATTCGACAAGTCTACAAGAGGATGGACAAGTTCTCAGTTAGGCAGATACGAAAGTGATGCTCTCAGAACTGCCCGTGAAAATCTCGTTAGTCAGATTTGTGCTGTTACTCCTAACAGACTTGACAGTTCACTTGTAAACAGCAGACAGCAGGCTGAAGACCTTGTTAATGATATTCCTGCACTTGAAGAATGTCTCAGAAATCCGTCTGATAACAATATCTCATGGAGTGAAATCAACGCTCTTCAAAACAGACTTTATCAATACAAAATTGCTGATAATACAAATCCTCTTGATTACAGCATTTCACTCTCCTATAATCAGAATACAAGAAATATTAATTTCTATGTATCAGTAAATGAGGGTGTTACAAACAAGGTTATTGAAGATAATCTCAAAATCGTTGCTTATGATAACAGCTACAACAAGAGTAACATTTGCACTCAGCAGATTCATATTGATACATCTGCTCCTGAAATTGCTGAAAACAAAATTGAAATCAGCAACGCTTATCCTGTAAAGAACAGTGACGGTGATTATGTCGTTCATGCAGGTACTGAAATTCTTGTTGCTGTTAATGAAGAAGGTTCAGGCATTAAAAAGGTTCTCTGCGGTCTTAATGCTGAAAATAATCCTGCTATCGAAATGACAAACAGAGGCAATGGTGTTTACGGCTATACTCTTACTGAAGAAGATTTAGCAGGTCAGAACTACAAGGCTACTGTTACTGTAAAGGTTGTTGACAATGCAGGAAATGAGAGCGATAAGATTGTTGCTCCTTTCAGAATTATTGCTGACTCACTCGCTCCTAACGGCTCACTTGCTGAAATTTCTTCTCCGAAATATATCAATACATCTGCTGAACCACAGCAGAGATGGTACGGCTCATATTCAGAAATCAAATATAAGATTTCTGCTCAGGATATTGAATCAGATGTATGCTCAGGCATTAAGAATGTTGTTCTTACTGTAAACGGCAATGCAAATGATTTCAAGGTTGGTGCTGATGGTCTTAATCCTACTGACCTTGCGGCAGGAAACTATTACCTTACATTTGAAACTCTTAACAACTATGGCGCTTTCAGAGCTGTTCTCAGAAACTCTAACTCTTCTTCATTTGCTCATACTCTCTATGAGAATTATGACAGCAGTGACGGAAGTGTAAATGTTGATTTCATTGCTTACGACTACTCTGAAAATGCAAGCGTCAGCAATCATGCTACTGTTTACGTTGACGAGCATACTCCGAAAATCAGCTCAGTTGTTGCTGATAACAAGGGTATTCTTTCAAACGTTTCTTCTCTCAACTACTCTCTCTTCTCAAAGGGTGAGGTTGAGATTATAATCAAGGCTGAGGATATCGCACCAAGTGCAGGTATTTCTGCCATTGATGTTACTCTTAAAAATCCTGACGGATCTGATTATCAGAATCATCACTTTGACCTTGCTTACGGCGGTGCAGATTCATGTTCAGTTAAGATTCCGCTTAATTTCAAGGGTTATATCTGCACTAATGCTACAGATAATATGGGTAACATTTCTGATACTGTCACTACTGTAGGTATCGTTACTGAAAACGGATATATGCATACTCAGACATCATCCGCTTCTATCGATATTCCTTCAACTCCGTTCAGAGATATTGACGGCTTACCGCTTTATCGTGATGATATCAATGCATCAATTTCAATCGGTGACCATTTCTCTGCTATCTCTAAGGTTTCTCTTGAGGCTTCAGGTCATAACAATAAGGTTATCACTGCACAGCCTGACGGTACTCTTGACGGTGATGACGCTGATAAATGGTATATTCACAGAAATGCCGGTGACCATAACCTTATTCCTGAAATTTCAAGAGATATTACTGTTTCTCAGAACTCAAACGGAAACAGAATTGCAGTAAATGTTACTGATAACGCTGATTCAGTTGACGGTGGCAGCAGAAGTGAAGTTGAGTTCTCAATTGATAAGACAAATCCTGTTATCAAGGTTGAGTATATTGACCCTGAAAATTCTGCTTCAAAGAAAATCTTCGGTCAGCCAAGAAAGGCTGTTGTTACAGTTAATGAACGTAACTTCTCTCCTGACCTTACTAAAGTACTTGTTAACGGTACTCGTCAGAATGTAAGCTGGTATCTCGCTGACGGCGTTGAAGGTACTGACAGTGCTGTTTACAGAACAGACCTTTTATTCGACAAGGACGGAAAGTATACTCTCAGTGTTGAAAGTACTGATCTTTGTGAGAGAGAGGCTGAAAAGTACAAGGGTGATGAATTTATAATCGACCTTACTGCTCCTGTTCTCAAACCTGCTGAGGGTCTTTCATCTGAGCCTGACAAGGGTTACACAGGTTCTGTAAATGCGTCATTCAGCTTTGTCGATGATAACTTCGACCCAAGCAACATCAAGATTTCAGGTACTCTCGATAATAAGCCTGACGCTTTCCCTAAAAACTCTGGATGGGTTACTAACGGAAATACTCATACAACTGTTATTAAGTTCGATAAAGATGGTGAATACACCATCAATATCAGCGGTAAGGATAGTGCCGGTAATGAAATCGACCCTTACAACAATAAGTTCTATATCGATACTGAAAAGCCTGTTATTGACCTTAAAAATGTAAGCAAGGCTAATAATGGTGAAACTATCTCACCTCTCCTTATTTTCAACGACAGACATCTCGACAAGAGCAGTATTTCTATCCGTGTTGACGGTGCAAAACAGGGCAGTGATCTCAGTCTTGCAGGTGAACTTATCAAGACTAAAGACGGCTATGAATACAAGTTCGCTAACATTCCGAATTCAGAAAAATACGACGATATCTATACAGTTTATACTTCTGTAAGTGATACAGCAGGTAATACTACTAAGGATATTTTCCAGTTCTCAGTAAACAGATACGGCTCAACATTTATGCTCGACGATACTACTGAATCTGTATCAGGTTCTTATATATCAGAGGGTAAAGACCTTGTTATCAAAGAACTCAATGTTGATAAGCACTCAGGTTCATACAGCGTTATCGTATCAAAGGATGGTAAAACATCAGAACTTACTGACAGAGAAGACTATAAGGTTGTTTATACTGTCGGCGAACAGAACTGGTCTGAATATGAATATATCATCCCTGCAAGAAACTTCATTGATGAGGCTGAATATACTGTTTCAATTCACTCAGTTGACAAGGCAGGCAACGTAAACGTAAGTGATTCAATAGGTAAAAAGGCTGAACTTACATTCTATATTGATAAGACAAAGCCTGTTTGCGTAAAGAATAATCTTGCATCAAATACTGCTTACAAGGCTAAGAATTATCCCGCTGAAATGGAAGTTTTCGATAACGTCAAACTCAAGGACGTTCAGGTTTACATTGACGGCAAGCTTACTCCTTCAAGACTTAATGACGGTATCTTCTCTTTCAACATCAAGAATTCAAACCGTGCACAGGACGTTAAGGTTGTTCTCACTGATATGGCTGATAACAGAGAGGAATATGTATTCAAGAATATTCTTGTTACTACAAACTTCCTCAGATACATTATCCATCAGACTTGGTTTAAGATTGTTTCAGGCGGTCTGCTTGCAGGCTTACTTGGTCTTATTGGTGCAGTTATCTTCAAGAAAAAGAGATTCAATCCTAACAGATACGACTAATATTATTTTTCAGAAAGGGCTTTTTATAAGCCCTTTTTGTTTTTTAAGGTATAATAATGCATACATTTAAGACAAAATGTCATTGATATGAGTACTCTGCTGTGATATACTTTAACTATAAACATTTCTAATTATTGGAGGTATTATTATGACAGATAAAAACAGAATTATATCTGCACTTGTCTCTGCATCAATGATGATTTCGGGTATCGGTCTTTCGGCCGTTTCTCATACTGAAAATTCACTTTTTGATACTGTTGATGCTTATGCGGTTTCAGTTGATTATCCTGCACAGCTTATGAATATTGCCGTTAAGGATAATTCAAAGGTGCTTACTGAAAACGGCACTTCTGACGGCTCTTCCCTGTCTGTTAAGGCTCTTGGAAATAACCTTTCTCCTTCATGGCGTTTCGACAGAGTCGGAAAGGATTCTAAGGGTACTTTCTTCAAATTCTGCAATGCTGAGTCGGGCAGACTGCTCACTCCTAAGGGTTATAACGTTTCAGAAGGTTCACCTGTTATTATGTTCGGAAGTGAGTCTGCTCAGAGTCAGCACTGGTATGTTATCCCTGTTAAATCCGACCGTCTTGGAAATGCTCTTTACTACAAAATTGTAAATTACTCAGATACTGACCTTGCACTTACTCAAAGTAGTTCGGGTATTATTCTTTCTTCCTACACTGGTGCCGATAATCAGCTATGGCTCCTTAATTCCGATGGTTTACAGGGATTTGCGGGATACTGCGATAATGACAACACAGGCAATATAAAGGCTGGTGATATCGGCGGTATTTTCGGTGAACTCGTTGAAGCGTCTTCTTTTGATGAACTGAAAAAATATGCTGCATCAGATGAGCCTTATACTATTGTTGTTAAGAACAATATCAGCGTGACTAATCTTAAAATGGATTCACAAAACCATTATTACTGTCCCGACGGACGTATTTATGTTCACGATAACAAAACTATCATAGGCAGTTACGGTGCACATACTCTCAATAACGTTCAGTTCTGCACTTCTTCAAATTCGGGTGTCGGAAATAATGTTATCATTAAGAATTTCGATTTGAACCATGATGCAAAATCTAACGGAAATGACTCGATTGTGGTTTATTTCGGCTCGGGCGAAAATCTTTGGGTTGACCATGTTACTTTCACAGGTCACAGTGCTGTAAATACACAGGGCGAAAATGTTCCCGACTATGACAAGTTCCTTGCATGCTGTTATGATGCTGATTACTGCACAGTTTCCGACAGTTCTTTCGGTCTTCATGAATATGGTCTTATTTTAGGCTATCCTGATGATACAGAAGATTCTCACAAGTATAAGAACAATTATCCGAGAATGTCTATTATTGGAAATCAGTTTATTAATACATTAACCCGTGCACCAGGTCTTATGAGATATGGCTATTTCCATTCTCTCAATAATTTCGTGTATAATTTCAGCATGGCTTACACAGTTCATTCAGACTGCAAGCTTTTTGCTGAAAGCTGTTACTATGACGGCGGCGCTACTAAGGGAAATGTTGTTTGTGACTGGAATTCTGTTACTTATCCAGGTTCGTTCGCTGATTACGGCTCAAAGGGTGTAAACTGCAAGCGTCTCGGCATTGAAGGTCTTGCTAAGGTTTGTAACTGGCGTCCTGACGGAAACTATAAATATGTTTCACTTGATGCTGATTCGGCTAAAGGCTACTGTCAGAAATACAGTGCTTGTCAGAATTCAAACAGCAATATGATGTATCTCCGTTACGGCTCAAGCGGTGTGCCGAGTGCCGGATTTAATACTGCTCCCGATTCTGAAATGCCTTCTGTTACACAGACTACTGTGACTACTGCAACTACTACTGAAACTACTACAACCACAACAACTACAACCGTTCCGTCTGTTAATGTTCAGAATGCTGTAAATGGTCCTGTGATTAATGCAGACTGGCTTACAGAAGGTCAGATTGTTTCCGAACTTAAAGTTAATGATACATACTCAATTACTGCAAATACTGAAAAGCCTGTAAATGTTCTCGGTCAGACAAGAATTACTGCTGACGGAAAACATGAAGTTTCTTCTGTAATTGCTCTCGGCGGCGGCGGTAATGCTGATTATCGTTCAGTAAAAATCAATGCTGAGAATAAGGGTACACTCAATATTTACATGGGTTCTTCAAATGCTGAAACTCCACGAACTGTTAATCTTACAGACGGCAATGGAAATATCATTCAGACTATGGAAAATGTTGTCGGAAATGAGATAAAATGCTACAGCTTTGATATTCCGAAGGCTGATACTTATTATCTTGCAAGTGCGTCAAGCGGTCTTAATATTTACTATGCTGATATCGAATATGCTGTTAATACTAAGGTTGACGGTGATGTAAATGGTGACGGTGAATTCAGTGTCGCTGATGTTGTTATGTTACAGAAATGGCTCATCGGTGACGGAGAACTTACTGACAGCGCATCTGCTGATGTATGCAATGACTTTGTTCTGAATGTTATTGACCTTATCATTCTCAAAAATATGCTTTTGAATAAGTAAAAAGCTAAAAAATAAACCTACGGATAAACTCAATTATCCGTAGGTTTTCGTTTTATTTCAGAAACGACAGCCTGTTATTTCTCCGTCATTACCACGCACCATAAGGAATGCAGGCCATTCATATAGTGTTGCAACTACGGTGCCGTCTTCAAGTTTTCCGGATGGCAGACGTGGAGATATGTACCATAAATCAGCTGTTTCATTGTATTCGGCTACGTAAATCGGTGTTGTGCGTTCGATAATTGCTACCTTTTCTCCGCCTTTCATTACATAATCAGCTTCAACTCGTTCAATGAAATCCTGTCCCAGTTTCCAAATGAAAACTTCTTTTGATTTTTCATACAAATCATCAGCATCTGTTATTGCACCTAAATTTGTCTTTTCAAGCGCTGAAACATTTTTTATGAAATAATCTATTTCATTTTCATAGGTTACTTCTCTGGTTGTGTAAGGATTTTTATCATAGCCGTAGCCTTCCCAGACCTGATAACAAAGACTTTCAATTGCGCTGAAAATCTGATTGTATTCTTCATTGTTTTCAGTTACATCGGCTGTTGTTTCTATGATTTCTGTGGTTACATTCTCTGTAATCTCTGCTGTTGTTGTGGTGGCTGATGTTGTTTCAGCTGTTGTGGTTAATGATGTTGATGCTGTAGTTTCTGTAGTAGTTTCTATGGTTGTTACAGCTGTTGTCTGTTCATTTTCAACTATTGTATTATTATCGTTGTTTTCTTTATGACCGCATGAACAAAGAACAAGTACTGATAATAATACTAAATACTTAGTCCACTTCATTTTAAATGCTCTCCTTGTATTGAAATATTCTGCTAAACTCCGTATTTTACCTTAATTCTTCCAAGTTTGTCACCAAACGGCTTTGCCATGAGATACAGAAATACTGCATTAGCTACGGCATACTGAATTGTAACAGGCACAGCCGTTGCAAGTGCGGTTAGATAAATTTTTATGTCAAATCCCTGTCCGTGCCACAGCATTGTCCATATATCCATGATAAATGAATATGCTATTCCACATATTATTCCGTAAATTATCAGCAGAGAACGTTTTTGGCTTAGTCTTTCTCCGAAAATTCCGCTTACAAATCCGATTACTCCCAATGCCATCATCTGAAATGGTGTCCATGGTCCCTGTCCTATGTAAAAATTCGACAGTACTGCGGTCATTGAACCTATAAGAAATCCCGATTCACTCCCAAGATATACTGCTGACAGTATTATTATTGCGGTGGTCGGTTTTAATATAGGAAATAGTCTGCCCGTCATGGCAAGTGCTGTCATTACTGATGATATTACAAGTCTGCGTGTTCCTGTTTTTTTCTGTTCATAGCCTGTTACAAAAATTACACATGTCATTACTGCAAGTGCAAAGCTGACAGATGCATACTGTTTATCTGAAAATAATGCTGAACTTACTAAAACTGTTGCTATAATAAGAATAAGTGAAATGTATTTCAAGGCAGTTCTGAAAGTTTGGTTATGTATCATTTTCTGTTCCTTTCAGACCATTTATTCTGCACAGCTTTACTGCATCTGATACTGTTACGGCATTGCTGTACATTTCTCTTGTCATTCTGCTGACAGCTGTTGTGTAAAAACTGTTTTCTGAAAAAAACTGTTTCGGCTCGCCTTGTGATACTATTTTCCCACGAAAAAACATAGCACATCTGTCTGCATATTCTGATGCAAATTCTACATCGTGCGTTACGGCTACTATTGTCACTCCGCTGTCACGAAGTTTTAGCAACACTTCTGCAAGTCTGCGCTTTGATGCTGAGTCAAGTGCTTTCACCGGTTCATCAAGAAGCAAAAGCTTTGGTTTCTGCGCAAGTACCTTTGCAAGCGCAAGAAGCTGTTGTTCTCCGCCCGACAAATCATACGGATGCTGTTCCATTAACGCTGAAAGGTCAAACGGCAATGTTTCCGCACTGCATTGTGCATCTTCAAGTTCTTCACGAACTGTATTGCAAAGAAAAAGCATCTGCACATCCTGTGGAAGAAGTGCGACACATTCTCTGTAGAGTGACTGATTTTTGTATGAACGGATGTTTTTTCCGAAAATCTCTATTTTTCCGCTGAGTGCCTTTTTTATTCCCGATGCAACGGATAGTGTTGTTGTTTTTCCCGAACCATTTCCGCCGAGTATACAGAAAAATTCCTTTTCATATACTGTTAAATCAAGTCCCGAAAGTATGTCGGGAAGATTTCTTTCATAACGGAAATATACATCCTTCATTTCAAGCGCTTTGTTTTTGCTGTGCGTGTATTCCTTGATTTCGGTCTGTCTGATTTCGTTTTTGTACTGCTGTATAAACCTTTTTCCTTCACGGACAGAAAGCGGACATTCCCCTTTTGCTCCGAGTTCAAGATATATCCTTGATGCCGACGGCATTCCGCATATTAATTCTGCATTATCACGCATTTCAGCTATTACTTTATGTGGTTCTCCGTCTGCTGTTAGTCTGCCGTTTTCCATTACAAGCAGTTTGTCTGCGTGTGGGAGTGCATCTTCAAGACGATGCTCCGACAATAAAATTGTAAGTGAAAAATCCTGGTTTAATCTGTACAGTGTATTCATAAAATCGGATGCTGTTATCGGGTCAAGCTGTGCTGTCGGCTCGTCAAGTATAAGCATTTTCGGATTCATTACCATTACCGACGCAAGACTTAAAATCTGCTTTTGTCCGCCCGAAAGCTCCGCCACTTCCCTGTCAAACCATTTTTCTATTCCGAAATAACATGCTATTTCTGCTACTCTGCACGATATTGTTTCATGTGACAGACCAAGATTTTCAAGTCCGAATGCAAGTTCATGCCATACCTTGTCTGTAACTATCTGCTGTTCGGGTCTTTGCATTACGAAACCGATTTCAGTTGCACTTTGTCTGTTTGCAAGCTTTTCAAGTGATATTCCGCAGAATGAGATTTCACCGCTTTTTTCTCCGAGCGGTGAAATTTCTTTTTTGAGCATTCGCAGAAGTGTTGATTTTCCGCTCCCTGTTGCTCCGCATAATACTGCAAAATCTCCCTGTTCAAGCTTAAAGCTTATTTCATTAAGTGCATTCGTTTTGCTTTTGGGATATCTGAAATTCAGATGTTCGACAGATAGTATTTCCATTTGATATTCTCCGTAATCTCTGAAACTATTGGAAGAATAACAAGTATTCCGTATGATATGTATCCTGTTATTCCGTGTGGGGTTATTTCTGTTAGTGAAAGTTTAGGATAAAATTCCATGTTCATCTTTCCGCTTATCTGTGCTGTGAATGTCACTGCACCAAATAATACTGAAAGTATGAGCATTACTGTGTCGGCTGATGAAAAACGATATACTGCATACTGTGTTCTTTTTCCTGTGCCGTATCCCCTTGCTGTCATGCTGTCTGCTGTTGTTATTCCGTGTTCAAGCGCCCATGTAAGCATTATTGAAAATATACGCACTCCGCCACGGATGGTATCTATTATATTGTCTTCCTTATATAGTCCTGTTGCTTTCTGATACTGCTGTACTTTTCGTGTCTGCTGTGTGAATAGTGCTGTGTAGCGCAGTGCCATTGACATTACAAGTGAAAGCTTGGGTGACAGCTTTCCGCACAAGTACATTAATCTGTCACTTGTCATTATCTGTGAAAATGTGCGGAAAAGATACAGCACAGAGAGTATTACTGTCCCCGAAACTGCACCATATACTGCTGATTCCATTGTTATCGGCTGTTTGTTTATCACTAAAAATACAGTTGCGCCGTTGTGTGAAATCAGCGGATTTATGATTACTATTCCAATCCACATTGCAAAAAACCATAAATGCGTTTTTAGTCCCTTTGCACCATTTCTGAATATGTATAGCACAAATGCGCCTGTGAATGATACTACTGCAATTATCGGGTTCATACTGAACATTACACATAATGCTGTTAATATAAACCATACCGCCTGTGTTATCGGATGCATTGATGAAAATGATTTCATTAATAATCACCTGCTCCGATATCGTGACCTATATCACAGGTGTATAGCCATTCAACACTGTCTCCGTCACTTAATTCATATGCTCCGCAGTTTACTGATGGTGCTTTTCCGTTTACAAGATACATCCATCCCGATAAATCACCGTACTGTAGTTCGTAGATATAGTTTATTCCCGAAATATATGCCATTTCATCTGTGCCACGAAATTCCATCTGTATGCTGTTCTGCTGTACTGCTTCATTAAGTATATCGAAAACTGTGTCTCCGTCTGAAATCGGATACTGAGTTTCGGGAAGAATTACAGCGTCTTCCGGAATGTAATCTTCATCCGATTTGCCGATTATCGTATCACAGCGTATAGTAAAGGTTACATATCCTGTGATATTTTCCTTGTCGGTTGATTTGTAATAATCATCGGGAGTATGAATGTCAATTGTCCATATAGCTGTTATTCCTAAAACAGTAACAAGAATTACTGCTATGAAATTTTTTCTGTGTGTTTTTTTCAGCAGTACAAGTAACAGACACATTGCACCGCTTAATCCGATTACTATTACAGTTCCGATTATTTTGTTTTTACTGCTTTTTTCAGATTGTTTAACAGTTTGTTCAGTTATTTTTTCTGTTGATTCAGTTTGTACTGTTGTAGTTGTTTCGGTTGATGTTTCAGCAGATTTAACAGTTGATGATGCTGTAATTTCTGATGTTGTTTCTGTAGTTTTACTGTCTGATGCGGATGTTTCTTTCTTTGATGCGGTTGCTGTTGTTTTTACTGATGTTACTGTTTCATTATTTACAGCCTGTGTGACAATTTCTGCTTCAGAAGGTGCGGTTATCTGCGGTAATTCAATATCGTACAGCGAACCCATTCCCTGTTCAAAACGTCGGTATGCTATCATTGAATAGAAAACCTGTTGTGTGGCAAGCTGATTTGAACCGCCGTCAAGTGAATGGCAGTAACTGCCGTCGGATAATCTGAACTGTTCAAGTGCATCAAATACTGTAAGTCCGTTTTTCTGAAAACGCTCATCGGTCATACAATCAATTCCAAGTGCTGAAAGTGCTGTGATAACCTGTGCAATGCTTTCGGGATTTTCTGCACCCATAGACGAATATCCGCCGTCTTCAAGCTGTAATTCGGAAAGACGCTGTATTCCTTCGTCAATTGTTCCCTGTACATCAGTTCCCGAAAAAAATGACAATGCCTGTAAAGTCATTGCAGTTACATCTGTGTCGGAATATTCCCCGAAAAGTGTCCATCCGCCGTCGGCACACTGCATTGATACAAGCGTATCACATACTGAACGTGCAGTATAATTTGCCGATGTACAGCCCGTATTAAGCAGATGCAGACCGTAAATATAACTCATTATTCCCTGTGCACCGATTGAACTGTTCATTACTTCGTTTACATAAGCTGTATTTCTGCCTGCCGCAAGAAGTGAAAGTGCATACTTTTCCTTTGCTACTGCACCAGAATACTTGTCTGCCGATACATAGCTTTCAAGTGAATCAGCGTATGACGAAAAATCATAAGCCTGTCCGCTTTGCTTTAATGCAATAACATAAAATTCAGATGAAACTCCTGCATTTGACGTAATATCACTGTTTATCCAATCCTGTACAGAACTGTTTCCTGTTGAATTAAGCTGATATTGAAGAATACCGTCAATGATTGTCTCATTGACGGTATCAGCATAACAGGTTAATGCTGTGCACTGCATGAGTATCAGCAGTACACAGAAAAGTCCTGAAAATATCCTGTTTTTAGTCATTGCGCTTGCGTGAAACTGCAAATACTCCGACACT
>JAKSQU010000159.1 GCA_024403965.1 Ruminococcus sp. | reverse complement strand
TTCAGACAGATGTTTGATGCTGAAGGTTATGAGGTAGTTGCAATCAACGACCTTACAAAACCTTCAATGCTCGCTCAGCTTCTCAAGTATGATACAGCACAGGGTGGTTACTGCGGAAAGATCGGTCAGAACCTTCACACTGTAGAGGCTGATGATGAAGCTGGTACAATCACAGTTGACGGCAAGACACTTACAATCTATGCTAAGGCTAACGCTGCAGAGCTCCCATGGGGCGAAATCGGTGTAGACGTAGTTCTCGAGTGCACAGGTTTCTACTGCTCAAAGGAAAAGTCACAGGCTCATATCGATGCTGGTGCTAAGAAGGTTGTTATTTCTGCTCCTGCAGGTAACGATCTCCCAACAATCGTATTCAGCGTTAACGAAAATACACTTACAGCTGATGACAAGATCATCTCAGCTGCTTCATGCACAACAAACTGCCTCGCTCCAATGGCTAAGGCTCTTAACGATTATGCTCCAATCCAGAGCGGTATCATGAGCACAATTCACGCTTACACTGGTGACCAGATGATCCTTGACGGTCCACACAGAAAGGGTGACTTCAGAAGAGCAAGAGCTGGTGCTGCTAACATCGTTCCTAACTCAACAGGTGCTGCTAAGGCAATCGGTCTTGTTATTCCAGAACTCAACGGCAAGCTCATCGGTTCTGCACAGAGAGTTCCAGTTCCAACAGGTTCAACAACAATCCTTACAGCTGTAGTTAAGGGTGCTGACGTTACTAAGGAAGGCATCAACGCTGCAATGAAGGCTGCTGCTTCAGCTTCATTCGGTTACAACGAGGATCAGATCGTTTCTTCAGACGTTATCGGTATGAAGTACGGCTCACTCTTCGATGCTACACAGACAATGGTAGCTAAGATTGCTGATGATCTTTACGAAGTACAGGTTGTTTCATGGTACGACAACGAGAATTCTTACACATCACAGATGGTAAGAACAATCAAGTACTTTGCAGAACTTGGCTAATTAACATTTGTACAAGCAATAATAAGGGACAGTTCTTCGGAACTGTCCTTTTTTATTTTGACAGACAGTTGACAAATCAGATATTTCGTGATATAATATATATACTTAATTGCAAAAGAAACTTCGGGTTCTTAGCAAGATTTTTGAGTACTTGCCGAAAAACGGCTGGCAGCATTTGTTGCTTTATTGATTTCATCTTTTTATTTAAAGGTCAATAAGAGTAGTAAAAAGTATCTTTGCTTATATAGACTCTTTGTTTTTTTTGCGGTGGATAGTGGGAGTTTACTGCACACACACTGCTTTGATAGTGTTGTGTGTTTTTTTATTATTTGAGGTGTTGAATATGGAAAATAAACTGAAGCTTTACGGCTTTAATAACCTGACAAAGTCACTCAGCTTTAATATATATGATGTCTGTTACGCAAAGACACCAAAAGCTCAGCTTGACTATATTGCCTATGTAGACGAGGCATATAATTCAGAGAGAATAACTGATATAATGACTCATGTTACAGAGATGATAGGAGCACAGGTTCTCAGTATTTCCCGACAGGACTATGATCCGCAGGGTGCATCTGCAACATTTCTTATAGCAGATGATACAATGGTTCCGTCAGGCGGCAATGAAATAGTTGCGCACCTTGACAAAAGTCATGTTACAGTTCATACCTATCCCGAGTATCATCCCGATACAAGTATAGCAACATTCAGAGTTGATATAGACGTAGCTACATGCGGAAAGATTACACCGCTTACAGCACTTGATTATCTCATAGGCAGTTTTGATTCGGACATAATCACAATGGATTACAGAGTAAGAGGATTTACAAGAAATCTTGACGGAGAAAAGCTGTTTATCGACCACGATATTACATCAATTCAGAATTATATCGACGAGTCAATTCTTGATAAGTACGATGCAGTAGACATAAATGTATATCAGGCAAATATGTTCCATACAAAAATGCTTATCAAGGAAATAGAACTGCAGAATTATCTTTTTAATACAGATGTAAGAGAACTTTCACCGAGAAACAGACTTGATATAAGCAATGCTCTGCGTAAGGAAATGATAGAAATATTCAGCGGAAGGAATGTTTTTGGAAATGGCTGAGCTTTCACAGATTAACGCACCGATTTATGAGGCGCTGAGAAAATTCAGAAGAATGAGAGTAGTCCCATTTGACGTACCGGGTCATAAAAGGGGACGAGGCAACATGGAGCTCACAGAATTCCTTGGAGAAGACTGCATGAGTGTAGATGTAAACTCCATGAAACCACTTGACAATCTCTGCCACCCTGTTTCAGTAATCAGAGATGCAGAAACACTTGCGGCACAGGCATTTGGTGCGGCTAATGCATTTTTTATGGTAGGCGGAACGACATCAGCAGTACAAAGCATGATAATGTATGCATGCAAAGACGGCGATAAGATTATCATGCCGAGAAATGTACACAGAAGTGCAATCAATGCACTTATCATCACAGGTGCAGTACCTGTTTATGTAAATCCCGATGTAAATCATCAGCTTGGAATAGCTTTGGGAATGTCTGTTGAACAGGTTGAAAAGGCTATCAAAGAAAATCCCGATGCAAAGGCAATAATGGTTAATAATCCTACATATTACGGCATATGTTCAGACCTTAAAAGGATTACGGAAATTGCTCATGCACACGGAATGCTTGTGCTTGTAGACGAGGCACACGGCACACATTTTTATTTCGGAGAAAATTTCCCGATTACAGCAATGGCGGCAGGTGCAGACTGTGCATCTGTAAGCATGCATAAGTCGGGCGGAAGTCTTACACAGAGTTCATTTCTTCTTATGGGAGAAAAAATAAATGCCGATTATATGCGACAGGTTATTAATCTCACACAGACCACAAGTGCATCATATTTACTGCTTACAAGCCTTGATATTTCGAGAAAAAGACTTGCACTGAGCGGACAGGAAATTTTTGCAAAAACAGTTGAACTTGCAGAATATGCAAGAAAGGAAATCAACGAAATAGGCGGATATTACGCATATTCAAGCGAACTTATAAACGGCGACAGCATATATGACTTTGACGTTTCAAAGCTGAGTATATACACACTGCCGATAGGTCTTGCAGGAATTGAAGTGTATGATTTACTCCGTGATGAATATGATATACAGATTGAATTCGGTGA
>JAKSQU010000158.1 GCA_024403965.1 Ruminococcus sp. | reverse complement strand
AATTATATAAACTGAAACAGTTGCTTTTTAGCACATTGCACAATAGATGATCATTATTTGGGCATCAAAAGAATCAAACCGCAGAAATGTGTCAGCCCGCAGTCAGTAGGCCAGCCAATAGCAAGTTCAAATTCTTTTACCCTTGCTCCTGGTTTCAGAGCACTGTAAATAAATTTACGGTTTTCTTTTATATCACGCAAGCCCAACCAGTTCACGGTTCGTCCTGTAGCAGAATGCCCTTGAAATTTTTATCTTTTCAAGATAGCCGCTCTTTTCAAGATTACCAATTACCTGTTTTCTCAGATAGGAAGAATCACTTAAGCCAAGAAACTCAGCTATTTCTGATGCTTTTCGTGCTTTATTCCAGCAGAATGCAAGAACTCTTTCATCAAGCTCAGTACCATACTGACACGGCATAAATAATATATCCGGTATACATTCATCAGTTATCCCTTCAACATAAGTTAAATCAGGAAGAACAAGTGTGAAATGATCTGATGACGAAAAAATATACGGCTTATGTTTTTCGTCAGCTTCAGCATATTCCTCTGTTATTTTATCGAATCCGGTACCTGCGGCTTCCATAACATTGCACATCACAAGAATTCCGGAAACCAGTTCATTTCGTCTCTTGGAAATTACACCTGATAAATCAAATGTCTTACCAAATTTTTCACCTCTGTAAAAACCACCCGGAGATGAAATTTCCAGCCTGTCTCTGAATAAATCAACCTGAATCTGCGTACCATCAAGATAATAATCTCTGTGCGCAACAGCATTTATCACCCCTTCAAAAAGAGCACGTTGTGGAAAGGAATCAATATTTTCGCGTTTATTGCCAAGTTTTATAATACTGTGATTCATTCTCTGGTTTACAAAATCTATTATGTAATTTATAACAGAAATCAGATTTCCACAATATCTGTTTAACGTTACAATACGCTCGCTTCCTCTGTTCACACCCGAAAAAACTGAACACTGAACTTCTGTTTTCTTCTCATTATAATCATCCTTAAACAGCAGTGCACCATTCAGAAGAAATCCGTCTTCATTTACAAATCCAATCGAACTTAAAGCTTTAACCTTTAGTTCCTTTCCGTCATTATGACTTCTGTAAAATTCTCTTAGCACAGAAAATTCATTGAAGTCAAAACATGTATCTGAAACCAGTAAATCATATTGTGTATTCCGGCTTTTTATACTCATTTCTATAATTTCTTCATATGTTGCACCATTAGTAAATCCGTCTCTTCTCATAAATATCGAAGGAATATTTTTATATTTTAATATAACCGGTTTAACAGCAGATTCCGGAATCTGAACTCTGATGATAAATCGTTCACTCCCCTTTATTTCATATCGCATAAATGAAATGCTCATCTGAGGACGCGGAACAAGATGTTCATTGACTATATTATTAAAATAATTTCTTTCGTTATCAGCAGACTTTCTGTCAAATCCGATCAGCTTATTTGTCTTGTCCTCAACACCTATATAGAAATCCCCGCCAGAAGCATTTGCAAAACCGGCAATACTTTTAAGCCAGCCAATGATATCGTTTCTGTTAAGCAGCGCTTTGCACTCTGTTGTGTAACTTTCAGCATAATCTTTTATACCTAATTCTTCAAGATACATATTATCATACCTCTCATTCATGTTACTTCAATTATACTTCAAAGTCACTTCAAAGTCAACTTCAAAGTCACTTCAAATTCACTTCAGCTGCTCCACTTTCGTTTTTTTCTCATAACCAGCTGACATATGAGCATCCCGGTCATACAGCCAAGACTGTTGTGTATGATGTCGTCAAATTCAAACAGCCCCCTTTTCATAATAAGCTGAAGGCTTTCAATTGAAAATGAAACAGCAATTCCTGTTATAAGTCCTGTATACCATTTTAATTTTCTGTTAAAAATATACGGAAGGATTAACCCCACCGGCATTATAAGGAAAACATTCAGTATATTTTCCTTCAGCATCTCCCGTGATCCATGAAATACTGCTTTCCATGACCAGAAAAGTTCAAGTTCATACTGCCTTGTTCCGGGATTTCGTGTAAATACTGTTGAAGCGTAAACTACCGCCAGGAAACACCACATAAGAAGAACAGCCACAAACTGACTGACGCCTATTTTTCCTTTTTTTAAAAATTTCCATCCTTCCAGAAATACAAGAATCAGAACAAGTCCGAACACTTTCACTTCATACACTGTCCATGGCTTGTTGTAGGTAACAAGTATCTGAAAAATATCCATAGTAATCTCTTTTCTTCTGTCTGTTCTGTACGTATCTGTATTCAAAAGACCTTAAACCTGTTTTGCAGATTTAAGGTCCTTCGTTAATTGGAGAATATATGGCGAACGTGATATATCACGTTTACTATATTTCTGAATTTATGTTGTCTTATTATTCGACTGTTACACTCTTTGCAAGGTTTCTCGGCTTGTCAACGTCATAACCTCTTGCAATTGAAACATAATATCCAAGAAGCTGAAGCGGAATTACTGAAAGGCTTCCTGCAAAGAGAGGATTTGTGCTCGGAATATAAACTGTAAAATCAGCAGTATCTTCCATGCTGTAGTTGCCGTATGTTGTAAGGCCCATGAGATATGCACCACGGCTCTTTACTTCAACCATGTTGCTTACAGTCTTTTCATAAAGATCAGGCTGTGTGTTCACACCGATAACAAGTGTGCCGTTTTCAATAAGACTGATAGGTCCATGCTTGAGTTCACCTGCAGCATACGCCTCAGAATGAATGTAGCTGATTTCCTTCATCTTGAGTGAACCTTCCATACCGATTGCGTAGTCAATACCACGTCCGATAAAGAATGCATCATCAACAGTGCTTACCTTTGCAGCAAACCACTGAAGTCTTTCCTTGTCCTCGAGAATCTTTGCAATTTTTTCAGGAATTGCATTGATTTCAGCAATAAGTCCGCTGCATATTTCATCGCTGATTTCGTTTCTTGCCTTAGCAAATCCGATTGCAAGGAGATAAGCAGCAATAAGCTGAGTTGAATATGCCTTTGTTGTGGCAACTGAAATTTCAGGTCCTGCAAGTGTATAGAATACATTGTCTGCTTCTCTTGCGATTGATGAACCAACAACGTTTACAATACCAAGAGTTTTGATTCCGTTTTCCTTTGCTTCTCTGAGAGCTGCAAGGCTGTCTGCTGTTTCACCTGACTGACTGATTACGATAACCAGACTGTCCT
>JAKSQU010000157.1 GCA_024403965.1 Ruminococcus sp. | reverse complement strand
TTCATAGTAGCGTGGATATACATAGTCATACCATGTATAATTCTGCGATACTAAATATGAATCATAAACAGCCGCATAGCCGTTGCATGCATCCCAGTTGTACCATATTCCGTCTGTTGTGCTGTATACCTGATTCCAGTAATGGTCACCTGCACCTCTGCCTGTGCCGTAAACTATTCGTGTCTGATAGCCTGCTTCCTTGAGAAGAATATCAAGAACTGCGGCATAGTAATAGCATACTATGTATCTGTAATCCATTGCATAGTTTGCAAAATATCCCCAGCCTAATGCATTAATCTGAGCGAGTGTACGTGTAGCTTCCATATACTTATATGTGTTGTGGTTTCTTACCCAGTTATAGATTGTGTAAATATTCTTGTCTGGGAGAGTTGCAAGAATGCTCTGAGCTCTGAGCTGTACAGCAGAAATCTTTGCGGCTGTACCGTCATTGAATATTCTCCAGCCGTCGATTGTAGTGTTTACAGACATAACACCTGTTGTTTCATCAAAATGATATCTGTATTCGCCGATAGTCTGCCAGCCTGTTGCCATAACACCGTCAGAGCCGAAATAGTATTTGCCCATTTCGCCGTCAATCCAGAAATTTATGAACATTACGCCGTCTGTATTGAAAAGATAATACTTGCCGTCGATAAGCTGTCTGCCTGTTAAAGCCTTGCCGTCTTTACCATAATAGTATGTGTTTCCGTCTGATGTAACCCAGCCCGACTGTATAATTTCCTTTGCAATACCGTCTTTGCCGAAATCATAGGTTTTGTCACCGACAGTCTGAATACCTGTGAGTGCTTTTCCGTCAGAGCCGAAATAGTAATTATTGCCGTCAACTGTCTGCCAGCCGCCGAGTGCAACACCATTTTCATTGAAGAAATAAGTACCTGTTTCAAGTGCTGTAAGACCTACAGCCATAGTGCCGTCAGCGTTGAAATAACGGTAAAGACCTTCGGGCTGCTGCCAGCCTGTGTTTACTGCTCCGTTTTCAGCAAGGAAATAATAGCTGTCACCGATTTTGACAAATCCCTTTGCAAGTGTAGCGTCTTCATTATAGAAACGCTTTGCACCGCCTGTTGTCTGCCAGCCTGTAAGGAGCATACCGTCTGTGCCGAAAAGATAAGGCACACCGCTTAATGTCTGTTCACCTGTGAGTACGCCGTAATCCTTTGTAATCATGTAATAGCCGTTTCCGATTTTTTTAAGACCGAAAACAGGAGTACATGTTTCGGGTTCAAAATAGAATTTTTTGCCGTCGATAGTCTGCCATGAAGTGCCTACAATACCGTCAGCGGAAACTGCATATTTCACGCCGTCAATGTCAACATTATCAGTTGCAACAATGCCGCCTTCGGTTAAATAACGGAAACTGTCATCAAGCTTGACAAGACCTGTTTTGTCTGAAAGTGAGCCGAATTCATCGAGCATATAAAGCTTGCTGTCAGCAGAAACAATACCTGTCTGTTTGCCGTTTTTTGCATCAACATAATATTTCTTGCCGCAGTAATCAATCCAGCCTGTGAGATTTTCGCCTGTTTCGGCAGAAAAATAGAAACGCTTTCCGTCAATGGTTCTCCAGCCTGTTTTCATTGCGCCGTTTTCAGAGAAAAGATACGGCTGATTATCAACAGTCTGTTCGCCTGTAACAGCCTTGAGATTTTCGTCATAGTAGAAAATCTTTCCGTTTTCGTCTTTATACCACGACTCTTTCTGCGGTTTTTCGGTAAACTGCAGAGCAAATGCTGAAAAAGGAACAGCTGCAAGAAGTTCCATAGCTGCTGTCATGGTGCAAATCAGCATTTTAGCTTTCTTTTTCATTGATTTCTCCTTTCCGCAGCCGCCCTTACGGACAGCCTGTACATTAATATATATCGTTTCAGATGCGCAGAATGTGACATCTGTGCCCTGTAAAAAATCGGGCATATGAAAAACGTAAAAGTAAACAGCCTTTTCAAAGGCTCTACCTATTATTATAACAAGAAAATTCGGCATTTGCAACAGCTTTGAACAATTTTCAGAATATGTTCATATACAACAAAATCCGACAGTAATTTTGTGCAAATCGTCATTTACATGGTTGAGAAAATATGATATAATTATTAAAGCAGCAATATTATTATATGAAAGGTTGTGTAATTATGAAGGCAGAAAAATATATTGTAAACGGTACAAAGGAAGTTGATATCAGAAAACTCCCTACAGACAGCAAAAAAGACAAGGTTAACAAGGAAAAGACTATAGAAAAGTATGAGCAGAATAAGGCTGAAATTTCACTTTTACAGGATAAATTCAATGCCGACGGCAGAGAAGGTATAATCTTTGTTTTTCAGGCACTTGATGCGTCAGGCAAGGATTCTTCAATCAAGAACGTATTCAGCGGTATAAATCCACAGGGTCTTAATGTTTATTCATACAAGGCACCTACATCAGAAGAGCTTTCACATGATTATCTCTGGAGAATACATAAAAATATCCCTAACCGTGGTGAAATTGCAGTTTTCAACCGCAGCCACTATGAAGATATAGTTACTGTTAAGGTTGAAAATATCAAGCCTAAGTATCATATGTCAGACCGTATCATAGGCAAAGATGACAAGACCTTCTATGATGAACGCTGTGCACAGGTAAACAACTTTGAGCAGTATCTTTTTGAAAACGGCTACCGCATGGTAAAGATTTTCCTTCATGTATCAAAGGAAGAACAGGCAGCACAGCTGCTTGAAAGAATTGATATTCCTGAGAAAAACTGGAAATTCCGTTCAAGCGATATAGATGTAAGAGAAAAATTCGATGCATATATTGACTGTTTCAATGAAATAATCAACAAGACAGGAACAAAGAACAGCCCATGGTATGTTCTTCCGGGTGACCAGAGATGGTATACACGCTATCTTATTTCAGAAATCGTGCTTGAAACACTCAAAGCCGCAGCGTCTGAATATCCCGAACTTCCACAGGAAGAAAAGGATAAGCTCGCAGAATGCAGAGAAATTCTTGCCAAAGACGCAGGCGATAAGATAAAGACAGAAAAGCCTAAGAGCGAGAAAAAAACTAAGAAAACAGTTAAAAAGAGCGAGAAGAAAAAGGATAAGTAATTAAATTAACGGGCAGAACTTTTTGGGGGTTCTGTCCGTTTTGTTTTGATAAATTCGGGCGGCGAAACACCGCCCCTACGATATGTCACCAAAAATAACGTGTAGGGGCGGACCCGTGTGTCCGCCCGAAAGCCGCATTGTAACCCGACGGGCGCACACATGGGTGCGCCCCTACTGTTATATTCAGATTTGCTATGTGTAGTATAATTTGTAGGGGCGGCGTTTCGCCGCCCGAAGATACACAACACCAAAT
>JAKSQU010000156.1 GCA_024403965.1 Ruminococcus sp. | reverse complement strand
ATTAAGCAAATTCCCGTATGATATACCGTTTATAAGATTAGGGAACTGTAAATAATGATGTTACAATGTACACTCCCCAAATGGAAACAACGAATGTAAAAAATCAAGCCCGTTAATCAAGGGCGTTATTAGGATTATTCAATCCTTCATCAATAAACTTGTAATAAACGTGAATATCTCTTGATTTACCTCTGCCCGGATTCTCGTCAATGATAACATACTCAATAAGTTCAAGACACATTTCACGAGTTAATTTATCTGCGCCTGCGTATTTTTTAAGTCGGCTTATAAACTCATCAACGTCTTTGCTGTCCTGAAGCTGAGTGCTAATCCTGTTTTGGATTGCATTAAGTTCAGAGGACAGCTTTTCTTTTTCCTTCTGGTAGCCGTCAAGGAGCGACAGGCACATTTCCTCTGCAACTCTGCCCATTACCTTATCCTCATAAACCGAACGGATAAGTTTTTCAAGCTCTGCAAGACGTGATTCATATTCCTTTATCTTCTTGTTGTCATTTGCTGTCTGCTGTTCAATATCACCGGCTTTACGTTCAAGAAAAATCCTTCTTGCCTCATCTTCATCAACTGTAATATCAAGCATAGAGCGTATATCTTCAAGAATGATATTCTCAAGGGTTGCGGTTCTGATGTAATGTGTACCACAATAATTCTTTCCTGCACGACTGTAAAGACCACACAAATAAGCTGAGGGAATGCCTTGCTGTCTCATTTTGTTTCCGCAATCTGCACAGTAACAGAATCCGGAAAGTGGCAGAGTAACTCTGGTTTTGCTGATTTTTCCTCTGCTTAATGACTGGTCAATTTCCAAGCACTTGTCCCATATTTCCTGACTTATGATTGGTTCATGAGCGTTATTTACAATTGCCCACTCTGAGCTATCACGATGTATTACTTTGTGATTCTTGTGAGAAACTGTTGTTGTACGAAGCTGAACAAGTCTGCCAAGATAAGCCTGATTGTGTACAAGAGATTTGACATTTTCAGAATTCCAAACGTGAGCGTTATTTCTGATGTTTTCTTTTCCACTCTTTTGATAACGATAATCTGTCGGAGTAAGAATACCTTCAGAGTTAAGCGTATCAGAGATTTTTCTGTATGTGCATCCTCTGGAACGCATTTCAAATATTCTCTTAACAACAGGTGCTGTCTCAGGATTGATAATAAGTGTGTGATTGGCATCATTGTTTCTTTCATAGCCATATGGAGCTAACGGTCCCATATAGTTTCCGGCTCTTGCATTTGCTTCATAAACAGCACGAATCTTCTTACTTGTGGAACTGCTGTGCCATTCATTGAAAAGATTCACAATCGGCATCATTTCAAGTGCTGCACTGTTTCTGTCTGCTGTATCAACCTTATCACTGATTGCTATAAAACGAATGTTATTCATCGGGAAAATATAGTCGATATATCTTCCAACTTCGATATAATTACGTCCGAATCTGCTTAAATCTTTAACAACGATTGTGTTGATTTTTCCCGATTGTGCATCAGCAAGAAGTTTCTGTACGCCCGGTCTTTCAAAATCTGTTCCTGTATAGCCGTCATCAATATACTCTGAAACGAGATTCCAGCCTTTTTCAGTTACAAATTTTGTAAGAATTAATTTCTGATTATCAATTGAAAGTGAATCTCCCTCACGCATATCTTCCTGAGAAAGACGAAGGTAAATTCCAACATTATTTTCGGTCTGCTTTGCCATAGTAAGCTCCTTTCGATTTCAAAGCAGTACCATTCGACATAAGCTATTATAGCGCATTATGCCGATAATGGCAATACTTTTTTCAGAATTTTATGCTGATATTTTTAATGGATTCAACGCTTCTTCAAGAGCAATTTTCAGCATTATATCATTCAGCTTTTTCTTACCGACAAAGTGACTGTGAACGGTATATTTTACACCATCAATTTCATAAGTTTTTGTTTTGTTGGGAGCATCTTTGAACTGTTCGTTCATCTCCTGCATAGTTTTCTTTTCTTTCATAGCGAATTTTCTCCTTTAGCTTTTCTGTCTCTACGCTTTTAGAACGAGGGTTTCGCTTTCTCTCTTTTCCCTCTGGTTATGCAGTTAAAAACTGCAATTTCGGTTATAACAATCCTACCATATTCTCTGCATTGTTATCTTCTGAATCGTAGAAATTGTATTCTTCCTCTTCATCAGAATCAGAATTATCAGTTGAATTGTATTCAGCCATTTTAAGAATATCCTCATCAGACATCCCTGTTTCTCTGATTTTCTGAATAAGCTCATGTTCCTTTACAATAACTTCATCGAGTTCATATGGTTTGCAGTTTAATTCTGAAGCCAATGAAACAACAGTAAGTTCTTTCAGCTTATCAAGAAGTTTTTTCTTTTTCTCCGTATCTTTTGCAATACGGTTTTCATAAAACTTGACTTTCTCTATGAGCTTTTCTCTCTTTTCTTTGTACAGGCTCATTGTAAAATCACTCCTTTCATTTCTTCTACAACAGGCAATACCTGACCAATATTATCTGATTGCAGTTCCATTATAGCATCTTACATATTATAAATCCAGTTCCATTTTTCACAAACTTTTTTCTTGTCTGTTCCGAAATTTCACCGAGGAAATTTTTGATTTCAAATATCAAAACAACGCAGAATAGAGAAATTATCCGTTTGGTTATTTTCACCGAGGAAAATTTTTCAGAAATAAAAATTCTGAAAAAAGATATTGACCAAAGCTGTTTTATCGTGTATATTTATTTGCAAGGGAGCAAAAGTGAATTATGCAGAGAAATAAATATGCAATGTCACAAAGCTCCGATTTTTCACAGGAATGAAAAAACAATTGAGCCGAATGGCTCAAAAATAATCGTACCCGACAGGGTGCGATTTGGGAGTAGCAAGCTCGGTATTACCGCATTACATTTTTACCAAAATGATAATACGGCTAATACATTGCTTGTTAAGGGCTGTCTGCCCCTAAAACCCCGAAATTTGAAAGGAGAAAAACAAAAATGAAAGAATCCAACAAGAAGAATCGCTATATGCAGATTCGATTAAGTCAGGAAGAATACGACGCTATTGAAAAGAAGTTTCAGAACAGCGGAATGCGTTCAAGAAGTGATTTCATCAGGGCAATGATTTTTGACGGAATCATAGTTCACTTTGATGAAAAAGAACTTCGCAAAACAAATCAGTTGATTGCTAATATCGGCAATAATATCAATCAGATTGCTGTCAGAGTAAACAGCACAGGCAGAATTTATGATGAAGATTTTGCAGAAATTCAAAATGGTCAGCGTGAGATTTTCAATGCGTTGACTTCTGTTTTGAAGTGTTTTGCGAGGACGAGGAGATGAAAACGTTTTAAAATAATTGTATTTTATGTT
>JAKSQU010000155.1 GCA_024403965.1 Ruminococcus sp. | reverse complement strand
GGAGCATTCGGATATGTTATGGAGCATTATTATCCGTTTGGCATGGAAAAAGAATCTGCCGAAGAAGGTTCTTTGACAGATACATATGCAGTAATTTCAATTCAGGACAGTCACACAAACGGATTTGGATTTCAGTTTGCTGAAAATCAGTTCTGCAAGGGCGTTCTCACTTTGTATTTCGATGATATCGCTAAAGATGTCGAAGGGGCGGTGCTGTTTAATGATGACATGGCGGACAGTATCATTGAATTTATCGAACAGTACAGAAAGTCTGTCGATACACTGCTGATACACTGCTATGCAGGACAGTCACGTTCAAGAGCAGTCGGAGCATTTGCAGTAGAAATGCTTGGCGGTGACAACAGCAGATATTTTGACGAAGGAACACCTAATATGTATATCTACGATGTTCTTGAATCTGCATGGTTAAGAAAACAGTTGTGTCTGGATTAAATGAAATAAACAGCATTGGAGAAAATCAATGAAAAATTATGAAAATCTGAATTCGTATTCAAAGGAAGAACTGATAAAGCTTATTGAAATATACTCAAAGAACTGGCTTGCAATGGATGGAGTATGGTTTCAGTCAATAGAAAAGAAACTCGGCATGGAAGAAGCAATGTACCACGACACAGAAGCATGGAAAAGATTTACAGTAATCGAAGCAAAGCGTATTAAAGAATTTCTCGGATTACAGGACAATTCCGGAGTTGATGGACTTGAAAAAGCACTCCGTTTGAGATTTTATGCAAATCTGAATGCAGATATAATCGAAAAAGAAGGCAACACCTTGATTTATACAGCAGTAGAATGCAGAGTTCAGACAGCAAGAGCGAGAAAGGGAATGCCTTTTCATCCGTGCAAGTCTGTTGGTATAATAGAGTACACAGAATTCGCAAAGGTTATTGACAGCCGTTTTGAATGTGAATGTCTTAGCTGTTATCCCGATATTACAGATGAATCATGCTGCTGCAAATGGAAATTTACGATTAGAGAATTATAAGGAGAAAATAGAAATGAATATATGTAATGGCTAAAGTGGAGAGTATAATATAAGGAAATAAAAAATTCTGAAAAACTGTCCGCATCTGCAAATAATAAACGATTATATAAATGAACCGGTTCAAAGGGGTGAATGGAATAAATGGCTGACAGACAGCGTGAAATATATGATAAATACTGCAACTATGTATACGCCGTTGTCTCAAATTGTCTGCGAAACTGCGGTAATACCGAAGATATTGAAGACTGCGTGGCTGAAACATTTACAGACTTATTCCGTTTACTCAGAAATAACCCCGAATCTGATGACGAAATAAAAAGCATTGTTTCTGTTATTGCCAAACGTAAGGCTATTGACAAATTCAGACGTGTTTCTTTCCGACAGAATAAAAATGTCCCCATTGATGATTATGAAACTTCGCTGATTTCCGATGAAGATATTCCCGAAACTGCTGAACGTTCTGAATTACAGCGCATTCTTTTTGAATGTATCAGCAAACTGAAAAAGCCTGACCCTCAGATTATTATTCAGCACTATTTTTACGGTTTCAGCCTTGGTCAGATTGCTGAAAAACTTGATATGACCGAAAGTGCTGTGCAGAAACGCATTCAGCGTGCAAGACAAAATCTGAAAAAACTGCTTGAAAAAGCAGGAATTAACGGAGTCTGATGTTATGAGATTTGAAGATTTATTCAAGGTTGATGATGATGAAATCACTGAGAGAATATCTGAAAGATATCCTGTTCTCACAGATACTGACAAGGAACGTCTTTACGAACGAATTAAGCTGAAACTTGGTGAGTCTTATGATGAAACAGAAATTACTGCAAAAGGAACTGAACGAATTAAAAGAAATGTATGGCGTAAATTCATGAATATAGCCGCATCACTTATGCTTGTCGGTGCGGTAACAGGCACTACTGCGTTTCTTATGAGAAATATGCCGTCACAGTACAGCGACAGCGTACTTACTGATTTTAATGAACGTGAAAAGGCATCTGTACTGCTTACTGACAAATTTCTTTCTGCGTCTAATCTCATTAACGGCTATGCTGAAATTGATACAACTGAAAAAAGACTTGTTTTTTTTGAATACAGCAGTTTAAATCCGAAATGGACAAAAGATGACGTGGTTTACTCTATGCTTGACAATTCAGAGTATACTCCCGACAATGCCGTTTCAGCTATTGAAAGCCTTGTTACCGATGAATATTTTGAAGTTCTTAAGGATAACGGCGGAGAATTTTTCGGCTGTGATATTGATGTTGTTACGGGTACTGAAAAGGGCGAAAATCCGCCGTCATTCAAAGAATTTATCGGTGATATGTACTACATTCAGCGCAATTCGGATATTCCTGTTTTTAAGAACACTCCACAGATTACAGAAGAAAACACATCAGATTTTAAAGTAAGCCGAACAACAGATAAGGAATATATTTTCCATATTATCTGGGACGGCGCAAAGTGGCTTATATGTGATATTGAAAGGACATGAAATGAGAAAAATAATATCTGCTGTTATTGCATTTGCATTTGTAACAGGTTCATTTACATCGTGCAGTAAGGTGAATAATACTGTAAACGATACAGCAGTTTCAGATGAAACTGCAGCAAACATTTCTGACACAACAGAAAAGAATGATGAAAAAAAGCACACCTACAGCGGTCTGTACAAATATGAAATAATAGACTCCGCTGAAAATCTCGGCTATATTTATAACCCGTGCAAGCTGAATGACTCAGTTTACACCATAGGATATTCATATGAAAAAGGAAGCGGTGTTTACCTTACCGACTCGAATTTTACGGATTTTGCTTTACAGGAATTCAGATTTCCCGACGAAGTTCTTGAATATGACGCATACTACGGACTGCCGATTTACAACGCTGACGGAAGCTTTAATGTGATTGTTTCAGCCGAAGACCACCACGGAATAGTTATTCCCGAAGAATATGACGAAAGCTTTGATTATGATTCATACTGGGATGAGTGTGAATACATCTATTATTCGTGTGAATATAACGCTAACGGCGAACTTGTTTTTTACGAAAAACTGAATTTACCCGATGAGTATAAATCTTCATTAGATGATTCGTTCTATTTCAGTCAGACAATATCCGACGGTCATTACGTTTATGCCGTATCATATTATGAAGAATATCCGTCTATTGTCCGCATTGATTGTTCGACAGGCGAAATAAAAATGCTCTATAAGTGCGACAGTTATATCGATTTACAGCTTTTCCGTGACAGAGACGATAAAATAATTATAGGTATTCCTGTTTTTGAAGACGGTAATCAGTATAGTGACTATAATTACAATTATTATGAGCTTAATGACAGCGGTGAATATACAGAGCCTTTTTATGTTATGAAACCGTCAGACTCTATGTAC
>JAKSQU010000154.1 GCA_024403965.1 Ruminococcus sp. | reverse complement strand
GGCTGAGTATGACCGTCTTATGAAGGTATTTACAGACGCTCTTGACAGTGACCTTAATACATCACTTGCAGTTACAGCCGTATATGATGTACTCAAATCAAAGTCAAATTCTGCAACAAAGCTTGCTCTTTTAAATGAATTTGACAAGGTTCTCGGACTTGACCTTACTGCAACAGCTGAAAAAACAGCTGAAAAGGCTGAGGCTGACAAACCGCAGATTCCTGACGAAATTCTTGAACTCGTTGAACAGCGCAAGAATGCCCGTAAGGAAAAGAATTTTGCTCTTGCTGACGAAATCAGAGACAAAATTGCTCAGCTCGGCTACGAGGTTAAGGAAACACGTCAGGGCACTGAAATCAACAAGCTTTAATTCAAAGAGGTTAAAAATGGCAAGAATTTATCCGCTTTTCAGCTCAAGCAAGGGCAATTCAACGTTCATAGGAACGGAAAAGGGCGGTATACTGATAGACTGCGGAGTGAGCTTTAAAAGGCTCTCATCCGCACTTGAAGTGAATAAAATACCTTTGTCAGCGGTTCAGGCTGTATTCATTACACATGAACATTCAGACCATGTATCAGGTCTGAAAATGCTGACTAAGAAAACAGGTCTTGCAGTTTACGGACAGAAACGCACTCTGCAAAGACTTTGTGACGCTGATAAAATATCTCCCGAATCACCTGTTATAGACATTTCGGGATATACAATAAGCTGCGGCGGAAGTGAGATAAGCTGTTTCAACACTCCGCATGATACAATTCAGAGCTGCGGCTACCGCATTCATACTGAAGATGACAAATACTGTGCCGTATGTACTGATTTAGGGCATATAACTCCCGAAGTAGACAATGCGCTGACAGGATGCAGACTTGTTCTTCTTGAGGCAAATTATGATGAATATATGCTCAGACGAGGACCTTATCCGCTGTATTTAAAGGAACGTATTCTCTCTGACAACGGACATCTTTCAAATGATGCAAGTGCTGAGCAGATCGGCAGACTTATTGCAAACGGCACTACACATTTTATTCTCGGTCATTTAAGTCAGGACAACAACACACCGCCTGTAGCAGACAGAACAGTACAGGAGGCTCTTGATGCTATGTCGTATAAGCGTGGAAAGGATTATCTTCTCGGTGTTGCGCCTGTTGAAACAAGGGGAGGAGCTGTAATTTTCTGATGAATATAAATCTTATAGTAATAGGCAAGCTTAAAGAGGATTATCTTAGAAATGCCTGTGCTGAATATATAAAGCGTCTCGGACGTTTCTGCACATTTGAACTGCATGAGCTTGATGAATGCAGACTAAGTGACAACCCGTCTGACAAGGAAATAGAAACTGCTCTCAGAAAAGAGGCAGAACAGATAAAACGCTATGCAAAGGGCATGATAGTGCCTATGTGCATAGAGGGAAAACAGCTTACAAGTACGGAGCTTTCGGAAAAAATATCCGACGCAGGAGTAAACGGACAAAGCACTGTAACATTTATAATCGGCAGTTCATTCGGTCTTGACAATGAAATCAAGGCAATGGGAGATTTAAAGCTTTCCATGTCGAAAATGACATTTCCGCATCAGCTTGCAAGAGTAATGCTCCTTGAACAAATCTACCGCTCATTTCAGATTATGTCGGGCGGGAAGTATCATAAGTAAAATAAAACGGAGAGAATTTTTGATAGTTCTCTCCGTTTTCAGAATATGCAGGCGAGGTATTTTTTTCAAAAAAATTTTCAGTTTTTTTCGTCTTTTTTGCCCTTGAAAATCACTTATATATAGAGAACAAATCTCGAATAAATTTCGGAGGTCACTATTATGAAAAAAATCACTGCTTTTTTAACCGCTTTTATATGCCTTTCTGCCTGTTTTTCATGTTCTGACAAGAAAAAATGTGAAACTGACAGCATTTCACAGGACATTCCTGTTGAAACCATTGCAGAAGAAATTCCATTTATGGAATATGACGCAAAGGAATTTGCAAAAATTATAGTTCCGCTGAAAATTACCGAAGATACTGCTCCTGTCGATATTATCGAACACAAATTTCCGATTGACAGGCTTGAAGAACGTATTCCGCCGTGCAAAAGCTGTGAAAATCCAGAAGAATACTGGGGCGGATATGAAAGCTATCTCAGACATCATGAAGATGGTGTTGAAAGCTGGGTAGATGATATGTATCAAAGCTTTCTCAACTCGCTGAATAAACCTGTTGCTCCCCGTGTATATAATTCAGTTTATATGGATAATTATTATTTCTTTGTTGCTGATTATGATATTGACTGCATAGGAAATCACGAATGGACAGCTTACTGCTGGAATACTGAAACTGATGAAATAAAGGAGATTTATACACATTCTGAACTTACCATGAACGATTACGATTCGGGTTATTACATTGATTATGTTCAGAATTCATTCTGTGACGGAGTATATTTGCAGGAAATTTCGGAAAATGGCAAATTCATCATCAAGGCAATAGACGTTGAAACTCTTGCAGAAGAAACTATCTATGAAAGTGACGGATTTATTTACATCGGTGATACAGTTTACAATGAAGAGTTCGATTGTAACGGAATAATTATAGCTGAGATGAATGATGTAGAAAATGCAGCTGATTCAAAGATTTATCTGCCGTCACAGAAAAAATTCACAGACTATGTCACGAATACTCAGTTAGACACAACAGATTCACTAAATATGTACTCATTCAATATGTATAAAAACGGATTTAAAGCATTTGCCGAAAAGCCCGAAGGTTCACGGAAATATGACATAGTCACCGAGCATTACCGTTTACATACAGGCTATACAAGTGTTGATGTTTTGTATGCAAGTGATGAGAGAGTAATGTTCATAGTAAACGGCATTGAGAAGATACTGCACACCTTTGATTTCAAGGATATGCACCATTATACAACAGAAATTGAAGGTATCGGCAAAATATTCGGAGCAATGAACGGAAATCTAATTGCACTTTCGGGAGATTCCGTAGTCAGTTTTGCGATACACAATTACAGTTCACCGGCATATTATTTATGCCCCGAAACAGGCTTTGCATATGAGTTGTTCGCTGATTCAGTTAATACATCAATGATTGTAATAAACAATTTCGCAACAATTACGAGAGAAAAATACGTCAGATATGAAGCATATAATAACACAGAATATTTATACAGTATTCCTGACAGTGTTTTTGTTATCAGTGAGAAGGAGTGATTCTGGAATACTATGGAACACATGTTTTTGATATTCGGGAGAAAAATGAATAATAACAGATATTATAAAAACAGAATGAACTTGAAAAAGAAGTGTTCTTCTGTTCTGTTTACGATATATAGGCAAATAGTGGCTGCTTTATCTGTTCTAAAAAGTGTTCCATGATGTTGAGATTTTCAATTGCAGCGAATCACCGCCCCTACGCATATAAACCTAAATTCCAAATCCGCATGCGAAAGCAGACTGCTGCGACGGACAGAGTTGAACGAACAAAGTGAGCAGGCTCTGCGCATTTTCACACAAATTTCATTTTCGCAATATATGTACGTTTAC
>JAKSQU010000153.1 GCA_024403965.1 Ruminococcus sp. | reverse complement strand
ATTAAAGAAAGAATTATACGTTGACAGCTCTACAATGACCACCACATTACCTACTGCAGATACTACTACAACTACTTTTGTTACTACAACATATTATTTCGAAATAACTACAAAACCTGAAATCACATTAAAGGGAGATGCAAATCTTGACGGCGAAATGAATATGGCAGATGCTGTACTCATAATGCAGAGCCTTGCAAACCCTAATAAATACGGCATAAATGGTACAGACGACACACATATCACAGCACAGGGCGAAAAGAATGGTGATATGGACGGAAATGGTCTTACTAATGCCGATGCACTGGAAATTCAGAAAAGAATATTGAAAATAGAGGATGATTTCGACAATGCAATAACAACTGATTTTATAGTTACAGAAATAGAAGATAACACAATTCTTGTAAAACCGACAGACAGCATAGGTGATTCTAATATTTACAGAGTAAGCACATCGGTTATTGCAGACGGCTCAACTCCGAAAGTAAACAGTGTTTATAAAGTTACATGGAATGGCGAAACTCTTGAAACATATCCTGCACAGTTTGGAAAAATATATGATATGCGACTTGCTTAAAAATAAAATACATTGTGATTGAATTATGAATTTTCTTTCTGCACGGCGGACATTTTATGTGTCCGCCGTTTTGCTGTTGCCATAAGTTTATTTTGTACAAAACAAGGTCTGTTATTTGTGCGTTATTGCCTTATTGAAAAATGGCGTATATAGTGTTATAATAATATATAAAGTCGAATTATCAGGAGGTACTGTGCAAATGAGAATTGTAACACCAAAACAGATGAAAACTATAGAAAATGAGTCTGAAAGATTCAGAGTAACCAAAAAACAGCTTATGGAAAATGCAGGAAGAATTCTTGCTGATACAGCAGACGAATACTGCCGCAGTAATGTGAATTCACGCAGAGAGGATACTTCTGTTGTTATTCTCTGCGGTAAGGGAAATAACGGCGGTGATGGCTATGCGGCGGCTAATATTCTTGCTTATCGTGGATATAAGGTTACTGCTATAAGCGTGGGTTTGCCCGAAACTGACCTTGCTAAAGAAATGTTCAGTCGTCTGCCGAAAGAACAGATGCGTCTGCTTGACGGCTACAGAAATAAAAACGTTGTTTCTGCTTTTGAAACAGCAGATATTAATTTCATGCTTACTGACGTCGAACAGATTGAGAAAAAAACTATCAGAAATGCTGTTGAGGATACTATTCTCAAAGACCACAGACGTGACCTTGAGGTTAAAAAGTTTATTGCTGAGGCTGATGTGGTTATCGACTGCGTTTACGGCACAGGCTTTCATGGTTCTCTTGATGATAATGCGGCATCTCTGCTTACAACTGAAACAAAGGCATACTGCATCTCTGCTGATGTCGCAAGCGGCGGAAACTGTGAAACAGGTGCAGTTTCAGACGGCTGTTTCAGAGCGGATGAAACTGTTGCTTTCGGCTACATCAAGACAGGCATGACACAGTATCCTTTAAGAGATTTCTGCGGAAAAATTACTGTTGCAGATATAGGTCTGCCCGAAAGATGTACTGAAACTGTTGACAGAGAAAGAGTATACACTCTTATCGGCAGGGATTATCTCTGCGATTTCCCGTATGCAAGACCTTATACATCTCATAAGGGCACATTCGGAAATGTTCTTGTAATCGGCGGCAGTTATTCAATGCGAGGTGCGGCGGCATTTGCGGCACTCGGTGCATTAAGGAGCGGTGCAGGGCTTGTACGCATTGCATCAGTTGACAGATGCATAGATACTGTTGCATCACTTGTACCTGAGGCTACATTTCTTGAGCTTGAATGTGATGATTACGGCTATATGCTGTATGACCCTAACCGTGACCCGTTATTCTCAGCAGTCAAAAAGGCTGATGCTATTGTTCTTGGATGCGGTATGGGGGTTACTCCTGATACAACTGAAATTACAAGATTTGTTATAGAAAATGCAGAATGTCCGCTTATTATTGATGCAGACGGAATAAACTGCCTTGCATCAAGCATAGATATGTTAAAGAAGAACGGCACAGATATCATAATCACTCCGCACGTCGGCGAAATGGCAAGACTTATAGGATGTGAAAAAAGTGTGGTTTCCGAAAACCGCATTGCTGTTGCAGAAAAGCTTGCAGAGAAATATAATCTGACAGTAGTTCTTAAAGGTGCAGGTACTGTTGTGGCTGACAGAAGAAGAACAGCGGTAAATTCAACAGGAAATCCAGGAATGAGTACAGGCGGCAGCGGTGATGTACTTGCAGGTATAATCGGTTCAGTTATGGCACAGGGTACAGATGTATTCTACTGTACAAATGCGGCTGTATTCATGCATGGTCTTGCAGGGGATATGGCTGAGAAAAAGCTTGGTATGGAGGCGATGCTGCCGAGAGATATAATTGATAATTTGTCTGATGCGTTTAAGGAATTAAGAAATACAAACGAATAAAAATAAAAAAATGCGGCGAAGCCGCCACACACCAGAGCCACGAGAGATGTTATCTCTCGTGCAGGGGGTGAACGAGGGGGACAGCGTCCCCCTGATAAAGCAGTAAAACAAGCGAAGCGGAGTTTTACGGATGATACATAAGAATTACTCTCGGCTTGTCCGACGAGATAATTTCAGTATATAAAAATAAAGGAATGTAAAAAGTCATCAAAAAAACATAAAGGGAGAAATTTTTATGAAAAGACTTATTGCATTCACATTAATGATTATGACAGTGCTGTGCATTGTATCGTGTTCACCTGTCATGAAAAACGGAAACAGTCTGTCACGAAAAAACAGTCTTGACAATGCGTTTGAAGCTACCGCAAATATAACGCTTGAACGTCTTGACACTGTGGGAATTGTAAAACGTTTCGGAAACGGAATGTGGTCGGTTGAATTTGAGTCACCGAATACACTTAGCGGAATAAAGCTTGAATTCAGTGAAGGTGACGTAAATGCGTCATATAAGGGACTCAGTTTTTCAGTACCGCAGTCAGTACTTCCCGTAAAGGCTATGATGCTTAATCTCATGAAAGCAGTAGACGATAACGCAAAGACAGAAGAACTTTCGGGTGAAGAAACAGACGGCGGATTTGCAGTAAAGGGAAAGCTTGAAGGCGGAGACTATGTGCTTACGCTTAATGAAAACGGAGAAATTTCAGAATTTGAAATGCCGAACAACAAGCTGAAAATGATTTTCAGCGACTACAAGCCGATTGAAAGCACAAATCCCACACAAACCACAGCAGTTACAACATCAGCAGAAGAAACCACAACAGCTGTAACTGAATGTGCGGTTGAGAGTGATGAGTGAATATGAGTATAATAAAAAGACTATCGCTTTTTTGTGAGCGGTAGTCTTTTTTTGTTTATAGAGTGAAACAATCAAATCATCTGAGTTTAAGCACAATCTTCTGAATTTCCAGTGCATCGGCATTAGTAAGACCATTTCCGTCCATATCACCATTCTTTTCGCCCTGTGCTGTGATATGTGTTTCGTCTGTACCATTTACGCCGTATTTATCGGGATTTGCAAGGCTCTGCATTATCAGTACGGCATCAGCCATATTTGTTTCGCCGTCATTATTTGCATCACCGTCAACAGAATTGAAAACAT
>JAKSQU010000152.1 GCA_024403965.1 Ruminococcus sp. | reverse complement strand
ATATCACAGCACAGGGCGAAAAGAACGGCGATATGGACGGAAATGGTCTTACTAATGCTGATGCACTTGAAATTCAGAAGCAATTATTAAAAATTTCAGTTACTGATACAGGCGAACAAGCTTTATTTCCTGTTGTAAAGATACATGCTGCAAACGAGATGTCACAGTATGAAGAAATGAAGAAAAATAAACCTGTGGTTATAAGAAATGAATATAATCCCCTTTTAAGTTCAGCATCAGGAATAGGAATATTGTTTGATTTCTATTATCCCAATAATTCAGTTAATCTGTCTGCTGATAAAGGTACTTTTAAAACATGGGATATAGAAAAAGGCAGTGGTGCAGTTGAAAGCGTTGGCAAAACCTACACTATAGAAAATGAAGGTTATATATTCTGGACACCGGATAAGGAAAGTATTTTTGGTGATGAAAAAATTATAATTCATATTACTGATAGTAAGAACGTTAATTTAGGCGAAATCGTGATTACTCATGATGAGAATGGTGTATTTTCGGCTGTGTTAAACTAAATGGATAATGAACTTGAAATTCAAAAAATTATACTGAAATTATAAATATGTTTATATTCACGGCGGACATTTTATGTGTCCGCCGTTTTTTTATTTCCGCAAAATCAAATCAGCTTATTTCTGCGGTATTGCCTTAAACTGTAACATATGAGAGTGCAATTACATATTGTATGTTATTCGGGGGTGTCTTTTCTATGAGTGAACCATATAAAATCCTTGTTGCCGGCGGAGATATGCGTCAGATTTACTGTGCCTTACAGCTTGCTGAAAGGTACGATGTGTCCGTTACAGGCTTTGACAGCAGTTATACAAAAAAGCTGAAAAATGCCGTGCTTTCTGAAAATAAATATGACTGTGCCGTATTTCCTGTCGTTCCTGTCAGTGATGACGGCTTTTTAAGCACACCTTGCTTTTCTGATAAAATCAGATTATCCGATATTGCGGATTCTGTCAGAAAGGGCGGTCTTGTTTTTTCGGGTTTAGACGGCGAAAAGCTGTCGGATAAATTTGCAGACTGCGAAATAGTCAACTATATGAACAGCGAAGAGCTTAATATTCGCAATGCCGTGCCTACAGCAGAAGGCGCAGTGCAGACCGCTCTTGAAGAGCTTTCAGTTACTCTCAGCGGTCTTAAAGTGCTGATAGTAGGAATGGGACGAACAGGCACAGCACTTACTGAAATACTGAAAGGCTTTGGCGCTGATATAACTGTTGCCGTGCATAGTCACAAAGGCACAGCAAATGCACTTCTGCACGGTGTAAAATCAATTTACACAAAGGATATCGGCAATGACTACGGACTTGTTTTCAACACTGCACCGTCAATGGTGTTTAACCGTTATATGCTGAGCAGATTTGACAGCAGTACACTGTTTATCGACCTTGCGTCAAAACCGGGCGGAATTGATTTTAATTCAGCAATTGAACTTGGTATAAAGGTGATATGGGCACTCGGTCTGCCCGGAAAAACCGCACCTGTTACATCGGGAAAAATAATCGCTGAAACTATAGATGAAATTATAACGGAAAGGAGAAAACAGTATGTATGAAAAGCTGAAAGGTCTGAAAATCGGCTTTGCAATGACAGGCTCATTCTGTACATTTGAAAAAGCCTTTGAACAGGCTGAAATGCTTGTGAGATACGGTGCAGAGCTTATACCCGTAATATCGGAAAACGTTTCGGAAACAGACACAAGATTCGGCACAGCTGAAAGCAATATACAACGTCTGAAGGAAATATGCGGACGTGACGTTATAACAAGCATTGCCGCCGCAGAGCCGATAGGTCCTAAGGCTATGACCGACATAATGGCGGTTGTGCCGTGTACGTCGAATACCGCCGCAAAGCTGACAGGCGGAATTACGGATACTGCCGTAACTATGGCTGTAAAGTCACATCTGCGACAGGGAAAGCCTGTTGTACTTGCAGCGGCATCAAACGATTCCCTGTCGGCATCAGCAAAAAATATCGGCGAACTTTTCAACAGAAAAAATTACTATTTCGTGCCTATGAAACAGGACGACATAGTAAGAAAGCCTACATCACTTGTAGCTGATTTTTCACTGCTTGCAGATACTATTGAATACGCACTTGACGGAGTGCAGATAAGACCTGTTTTTACTTTTGAAAGATAATCTGCTCTGAATGTTGAAAAAGTCATATTGTCTTGTAGGGGCGCACCCATGTGTGCGCCCGTTTGGCTGTAATGTAAATTTCGGGCGGACACACGGGTCCGCCCCTACATCAAAGCTATCATATAAAAAACGGAGAGAACACAAACCATGTTCTCTCCATTATTTTTTTAATTACAAATCCGTATTTAATAAAGTCGAGCGAAAGCAGACTACTGCGACGGACAGAATGAAGCGAGCTTGCAAGCGTGAGTGTGGCTCGGCTTCGCCGCATTTTTATTTGAGTTTTTGCTCTGCGCTCAAAGGAAAAATTTACTGAATCCGTGCTCAGATGCGTATCTCTCAGCCTTCTGACGATTAATCTGTTTGAGAATACGGATAATCAGCTTATGACACTTTTTAAGGTCATTAACCTTAACGTTTCCGTCTTCAAGCTCTATAACTTCAACCTTCTGTACATTATCACAGCTGCTGAATGCTTCTTCCTTGATGTCCTTTACAGCCATACCCACACGGACAAGCTTGAGTTCCTGACATCCGTAGAATGCCCAGTTTCCTATTGTCTTTACAGTACCAGGAATTACGATTTCTTCAAGTGACTTGCACCATGCAAATGCGTTTTCACCGATTGTCTGTACTGAATTTGAAATAGTTACCTTCTGTAAAAGATAACATTCTGAAAATGCTGAATTTCCTATCATATCTACTGAACCTGAAATTACTACTCTGCGCAGTGACTTGCATGAGAAGAATGTAAGGTCATTAATTCTCTGTAAGTACGCAGGAAGTACGACGTTTTCAAGACAGTTGCAGCGTCCGAATGCGCCTTTTCCTATGCGGACAAGTGACTTCGGGAATGAAACATTTCTTAATCTGAGACATTTAAGGAATGCATTTTCACCGATGATTTCAAGATTTTTAGAGAATGTGATTTCACGGAGATTTATGCAGTAGCAAAAAGCGTATTTTTCAATTTCAGTTACATTGTCTGACATTACGATTTCCTTAACTGTTTCATTTCCTCTGAAAGCGTATTTTCCGATAACCTTTACCTTGTCGGGAATTGTAATGCTTTCAGTAGTTCCGACATACTTTACAAGCACACCGTTTTTACTGATAGCCATATTATGTGTATCATCAATTTCGATATTTTCATCAAAAAGGAGTTCGCCGTAAGCTTCTTCTTTAGTTGTCGGAGCTTTTTTAGTCGGGTCAGGAGCATAGTCAAGAGTCTGAACAGGAATCATAGGAGCATTGCTTACAGCGTTGAAATCAGGCTGACTCTGCTGCATAAGTTCTTTTCTGCGTTCAGCCGCTCTTCTTTCAGCAATACGTTTCTTTTCTTCAGCCATCTGCTCTGCAATAGTCTTTGTTCTTGCAACAGGAGCAGCGTGAATTGCAGGCTTTATAACATTTTCAGCCTGTTTTTCTTCTGTCTTTGGTTCTTCCTTGACAGGTTCAGC
>JAKSQU010000151.1 GCA_024403965.1 Ruminococcus sp. | reverse complement strand
GGGGACGGGCGACCGTTGGGAGCGTGGCTAACGGGCACAGGTACTGTGCGCTCTGCGCAAAAAAAAGAGAGACACAACGGGTGTCTCTAAGTTAAAATATGGAGTATAGATGAAGAATGGATTAAATTGAGTGTTGATAGAACAGCTCCCTCTCAACTTAGCTGAACTGAACAAAACTCAAAAGCAAGTGCATACCCTCTATATGCAGATGCTTTACGGCTGACGCAAAATCCTATGCGCCTTACATTGAGTCGGTTTATAAATCCGAGCCTTGCGATATACAAAAGCAGTTTTAGGCGATTAACATATCATAGGCATAAATATGTTTCTGCTTACTGTAAAAACTCAGATATCACATAAACAGTATTCGGAGGAGTTAAATACCGAACCGTTTCAACTCATTGCACTGCCGATTTGGTTACAGGACACATAATAATGTATCGTATAGGAGTTGTGGCTGTAAATCCCAAAATTTCGAGGGATTTCGCCTTCAACAATTGCTATTATAAGCCAACTTTGATAAACTTTCAATTGACAATATTGCTATAAATCAGCACTATATTGCTATGAATTGATTAAAAACAAATTTTAACTCTATATTAACAAAGCAATATATATAACTACAGTTTTTCGGTTTACTTAAAGTTTAATAAAAAACTGCGATTTTTTTGTCAACAATGCATAATAGCACTTTTTTGCCTATTCATCGTTGTTTTGGGCTTCGATTAATGAAAATCTTACAATAAATCTGCAAATAGGATAATTCAATATCAATATAACTATTTGTATAGACTAAAGTACTGATTAAAACAATTACAAAACTATGCTCCGAAAAAATTTTTTGAAAAATCGGCAAAAAACAATGTGGATTTATGGCGGTTTGAAAATGCTATTGTAAAAATGTTTATCATGTTTTCATTTATTTAACTTTTTCAAAACGGTATTAATAAGCTGAAATCTATTGCAAGAATCAGTTTGTCATGTTATAATATAGATAGTTATAATGAGACAGTCTAGGATTATGACTTGTCAATTAAATAAAAGGAGTTTTAAATTATTATGCAGTACGGACATTTTGACCTTGAAAACAAGGAATATGTTATCACAAATCCGGAAACACCGGCACCATGGGCGAATTATCTCGGCGACCCTGAATACGGTGCTATGATTTCAAATAATGCAGCAGGCTACAGCTTTGTAAAGTCTGGTGCAAACGGACGTATTTCACGTTTCCGTTTTAATTCTGATATGGCTCTTCCCGGAAGATACATCTATATCAGAGACAACGATACAGCTGATTACTGGTCAGCATCATGGCAGCCTGTAGGCAAGCCGCTCGATAAGTACAAGAGTGAATGCCGTCACGGTACTGCTTATACTGTAATTTCTGCTGAGTATTCAGATATCAAGTCTGAAACTACTTACTATGTGCCATACGGCAAGACATATGAAGTATGGAATACAAAAATCACAAACAACAGCGATAAGGAAAGAAAGCTTTCTGTTTTCGGTTTCGTTGAATTCACAAATGAAGACAACTACGAACAGGACCAGGTAAACCTTCAGTATTCACTCTTTATCTCACAGACTAAGTTCGTTGAAAACCGCATTATGCAGACTATCAGCGAAAACGGCGGTGAAGATTTCAGAAGCCGTTTCCTTGGTGTTGTAGGTGCTCCTGTTACATCAAGCTGCGGTAATTTCAACAGCTTTATCGGTACATACAGAACATATTCAAATCCTATTGCTGTAGAGCGTGGAAACTGCGGAGATGTTATGAACTTCAACAGCAACTCATGCGGTGCGCTCCAGTCTGACATTACTTTAAAGTCTGGCGAAACAATCGAACTCACTTATGTTATGGGTCAGAGAAGAAGCGAAGAAGCTGCTGCTATTCTTGATGAATACAAGGCTGCAGGCAGAGTTGAAGCTGATATCAAGCAGTTAAAGGATTACTGGCATGGTCAGCTTTCTAACTTCAAGGTTGAAACTCCTTCTGCTGAATTCAACAACATGATTAACGTATGGAATGCTTATCAGTGTTTCATTACATTCATCTGGTCAAGAGCAGCATCATTTATTTACTGCGGACTCAGAAACGGCTACGGCTACAGAGATACTGTACAGGATATACAGGGTATCATTCACCTTGACCCTGAAATGGCTGCTGAAAAAATCCGTTTCATGCTTTCTGCACAGGTTGACAACGGCGGCGGACTTCCGCTCGTAAAGTTCACACATAATGCAGGTCACGAAAATACTCCTGATGACCCTGATTATGTAAAGGAAACAGGACATCCTTCATATCGTGCTGACGATGCTCTCTGGCTTTTCCCTACAGTTGTAAAGTACATCGGTGAAAGCGGAAACAAGGGATTCCTTGATGAAGTTATCGTTTACGCAAACGGCGGCGAAGATACAGTTTATGACCATCTCAAGAATGCTATCCGTTTCTCAATGGAGCGTCTTGGTGACCATGCAATGCCTGCAGGTCTTCACGCTGACTGGAATGACTGTCTCCGTCTTGGTGCTAAGGGTGAGTCTACATTCGTTGCATTCCAGCTTTACTACGCTATGACAGTTATCAAGGATATGGCTGCAGATAAGAATGATACAGATTATATCAAGTATATCGAAGACGCACAGGCTAAGCTCGGCGAAGCTCTTGAAAAGTGCTGGGACGATGACAGATTTATCCGTGGTATCAGAGAAGACGGCACTATCGTAGGTGCTAAGAAAGACCCTGAAGCTAATATGTGGCTCAACCCACAGTCATGGTCAGTAATTTCAGGTTTTGCATCTTCTGAAAAGGCTGACAAGGCTATGAACAGTGTTCACGATATACTCAATACACCATATGGTGCAAAGCTCCTTGAGCCACCTTACAAAAAGCATTATTTCGACGGTGCACTCATGCACATCTTCAATGATGACACAAAGGAAAACGGCGGTATTTTCTCACAGTCACAGGGATGGCTCATTCTTGCTGAGTCACTTCTCGGACACGGAAACAGAGCATTTGAATATTTCCTTGAAAGCTCACCTGCTGCAATGAATGACAAGGCTGAAATCAGAGTAATGGAACCATATGTACATGGTCAGTTTACAGAGTCAAAGGCATCACCATATGAAGGACGTGCACACGTTCACTGGCTCACAGGTACAGCATCAACAGTTATGGTAGGCTGTGTTGAAGGTATCTGCGGTATGCGTCCTGATGCAGACGGACTTACAATTGCTCCTTCAATTCCTGCTGAATGGGACGGCTTTAAGATTGAGAAGAATTTCAGAGGAAAGAAACTCAATATCAATATCGACAACTCAGCACACGTTCAGAGCGGTGTAAAGGAAATCACTCTCAACGGCACAAAGCTTGAAAAGAATTATGTTCCTGCTGATATGCTCGCTGATGTTAACGAAATCAAGGTTGTTTTAGGTTAATCTGATAAATGAAACAGACGGAGAGAATTTCTTGTTCTCTCCGTTTTGTCTTTTGTAGGGGCGGCGAATAGTCCGCCCGTGTGGTGTTGTGTGTGTTTTAGGGCGGCGAATAGTCCGCCCCTATAATATGTAACAGAAAAATAATGTGTAGGGGCGGACCCGTGTGTCCGCCCGAAATCTGCATTGTAACCCGACGGGCGC
>JAKSQU010000150.1 GCA_024403965.1 Ruminococcus sp. | reverse complement strand
ACAACTACACGATAGAAAGGAGCCTTCTTAGCACCCATTCTTCTGAGTCTGATTTTAACTGCCATTTTCTATTCACCTCCGAATAATTTTTAAAAATATATTCAAGTGACCGTAAAGTCACGAGAAACCTCAGAAACCTGCTATTATGTCATAAATCATACCTATGATCATAACAGCGAAAGCAATTCCTCCGATGAAACAGAAGAATCTGTATCTGGACTGATTCTGGTTTTTATTAAGACTGCCGATAACGAAAAACAGAATTGCGAATATTTCACCGCCTGTAACAAGCGTTCTGCCGAGCGCTGTTTTAGCGTGATATGAATGGTGTCTTCTGAAAACATACAGCATATTTTCTGACATAATTCACCTCAGACTAAATTAATTCCGCCGAAAATTGAAATCAAACCCATTACAGATACAAAGATTCCAAGTCCCATGTAGAATACTCTTGTTCCGTTTTCACCGAAAAGACGTGCCATTCTTCTGTATTTGCGGTCTCTTACGAAAAATCCCCACTGGTTTTTAGCTCCTAAGAAACAGAAAATACCGGCGCCTATAAAAAGCAGGCCTATTAAAATTACTCCCATACAAAACCCCTATTCCGACTTAGAAAGGAAGATTTCCTCCGCCCTTGCCTGTGAGCTTGTCGAAATTCATTCCTGCAAGCTGTTTTCTTGCCTTACGCAGTGACATCTTGTTGTTAGGACCTGTGAATTTCTTCATCATCTTCTGCATTGAGTCAAACTGCTTGAGAAGAATATTTACATCCTCAACCTTAGTGCCTGAACCCTTTGCAATACGCTTTTTTCTTGACGGATTGATGATTGAAGGCTTTGCACGTTCAGCCTTAGTCATTGAAGTAATGATAGCCTCAACACGACCGAGCTGACTTTCATCAATATCAGCGTCTTTGATTTTGTCACCTACACCCGGGAGCATACCGAGAATAGATTTCATAGAACCCATTCTTCTTATCTGCTTCATCTGTTCAAGGAGATCGTCCATATCGAACTTGTTTTCCTGGAACTTCTTTGAAAGCTTTTCAGCATCCTTCTGTGAGATAACATTTTCAGCCTTTTCGATAAGAGTGAGAACGTCACCCATACCGAGAATTCTTGATGCCATTCTCTCAGGGTGGAACTGCTCGAAATCGTCAAGCTTTTCACCCATACCGACGAACTTGATAGGCTTACCTGTAACTGAAAGTACGGAAAGAGCCGCACCGCCACGGGTATCAGAGTCAAGCTTTGACATAAGAACGCTTGTAATGCCTACAGCATCATCAAATGCCTTTGCAACATTTACAGCGTCCTGACCTGTCATAGCATCAACAACGAGCATAATTTCGTCAGGTTTTGTGAGTTCCTTGATGTTAACAAGCTCATCCATGAGAGCCTCATCTATGTGAAGACGTCCTGCTGTATCAATGATAAGGATATCGTGACCGTAATCCTTAGCATGAGCAAGAGCCTTTTTAGCAATTTCAACAGGATCAATCTGACCCATTTCAAATACCTTTACATCAGCCTTCTGTCCGACAACCTGTAACTGATTGATAGCGGCAGGACGATAAACGTCACAAGCTGCAAGCAAAGGACGATGACCTTCTTTTTTAAGGTACTTCGCAAGCTTAGCGGCGTGAGTAGTTTTACCTGAACCCTGAAGACCGCACATCATGATAACCGTCGGCGGCTTTGATGCGAAATTTATACGGGCATTGCTGTCGCCCATAAGAGAAACGAGTTCCTCGTTAACGATTTTGATAACCTGCTGAGCAGGAGTAAGGCTTGAAAGAACTTCTTCGCCGACAGCTCTTTCAGTAACGCTCTTAACGAAATCCTTAACAACCTTGTAGCTTACATCAGCCTCAAGAAGAGCAAGGCGGACTTCACGCATAGCCTCCTTAACATCGCTTTCCGTAAGCTTACCTCTTGATTTAAGTTTTTTAAAGACATTATTCAGTTTATCGGAAAGTCCTTCAAATGCCATGCATTTTCCTCCTTTTAGCAGTATATATCAAAGCAGAGCGAGACCTTTTTCAATCTCGTCTGTTATAGAAGATTTCAATTTAATATCAGTGATATTTTCAGCCGCATTGCTTATATTTCCGAAACACTCACGCATTTTATCAAGTCTTTCGGCAAAACCGAGCTTATCCTCATAATTGAGAAGAATATCCTCAGTACGTTTGATAAGACTTCTTACAGCCTGTCGGGTAATACCGAGCGGACTGCCTATTTCAGCAAGTGACAGATCTTCGCAGTAATAAAGCTCCATCACACTGCGCTGATGCTCGGTAAGAAGATCACCGTAGCAATCAAGGAGCATAACAAACTTTAATTCCTTAGCCATAACGTCACCTCTGCGGTGTAATCTAAAATCACTTTACACATTATACTACATTAATTCAGCTTTGTCAAGGGATTTTTCAATTTTTTTCGGTATATCGGACATTTTGGTAAAAATTAACCGCACAGCAATAAAACTGTGCGGCATTACTGTAACTTATTTGAAAATAACGTTATATTTTTCGAGCATACCTGCTTTGCCGAGAAGTCCCTGCAGGATTACCTGTGCATTGCGGATAACGTTTTCATCGTTTTCGGGTTCATCGTAATAAGCATTTTCTCTTTTCTGTTTAAGGTCTTCAAAGAGTGATGTATAGTCATCAAAGAATATTTCTGTAAATACAGATTTTTTAACATCGTAAATCTTAAAACTGTTTACATCTATTTCGTGTGCGATAATGCACGGCGGCGGCATAGTGATTATTATGGTTTTGCTTTCATTGTCAATCTCAATCAGCACCTTGGAAATATCAATTCCTGCCTTGATAACGCCGTCATATGTAAAAACTGTTTCGTCGGTAGTGAAAGGCACTTTCCATCCGCCTATATCCTTGTATTTTGTATATGTATCAGCTGATGTATAGTGGAAATTCATAGCAACAAGTTCAGCCGCAGGTTCAATTGTAGTGCGCACCTCGTCTTCGGTAAGAATCACCTTATCTTCGATATTCTTTATTTCCTTGATTTTTTCAACAGCAGAAACAAGGCTGTCTGCAACCACAAAGAGATTATCGAGATTAACATTGCCGTCAGCCATTTCGCTTACAGCCTCGCCGAAAGAAACATCTGTTGTATATTCAATATTCAGCGCCTCATCGGTAACAACTGAATTCTGAACGCTGTAAACCTCGGTATTATGCGGAGAAGCGTGAACAGAAGAACCATTTTCAATGCTGACAGGTTCATACTGTTTTTTTGTAAAAAGATGTCCTGCAAAAGCGCCTGCTGAAAGACAAACTGCCGCACAGCCCGAAATTATAAGAGTATTTAAAAGCTTTTTGTTCATAATAATCCCTCCCCTTAAGGCAATACTGCACAAAGCACACCTTACGTTTTTGTGCGCTATTGCCTTTAATTGCATTATATCATGGTATTTCCGTAAAATCAACAGGTTTGAGCAAAGTGTAACAGTACTGAAATTTAATTGTAATCACTGTGTGCAATGGGTGATTAAATAGAAAAAACGGAGAGAATTTCGGTTTGAAGTTCTCACCGTTATTTTCATATTAAATTACAAGTCCACATTTATAAAGTCGTGCGAAAGTAGACTACTCTTTCGCAGAGAGTGAGCGCCCGAAGGAAGTGCCCTTGGGGTACGAGCTTGCGAGCGTGAGCGTGGCT
>JAKSQU010000015.1 GCA_024403965.1 Ruminococcus sp. | reverse complement strand
TTAAAAGGGGAATAAAAATGAACTACAGAAAAACAACAGCATTAATCACCGCACTTGCACTTATGCTTTCAGCAGTGTCATGCGGTTCAAAGAAAGAAAAAAATGCAGATGAAAATGATAAAACAGAAACAACTACCGTAACTGTATCAGATGAAGGAAATGAGTCTGACGATGAAAATGACGAAAAATCTGAAAAGGAAGACACAACTGAAACTGATGAAAAATCAGACAGCGTGACAACTACATCAAAAAAGTCAGACGGCGGTAAAAATACAACAACTGAAACAGGAGTTACAACTACTACTGCTCCAAAAACAACAAGAAAGCTTGTTATCGTTGACGGCAAGGTAAGAACAACAACATTCGGACGTGCAACCACAACACAGAAAACAAAAGCCGACACCACAACCACAACTGAAACAACAACTACAACCGCTGAATCAGAAGACAGCTATACAGCAGAAATTGTAATGGGTGATACACCTTCATTCAAGGGTTCAAACGTTACAATTGACGGAACAAAGGCAATAATCACAGGCGGCGGAAATTACCTTATAAGCGGTAAATCTGCAAACGGACAGGTATGCGTAAGAACTGCAACAGAAGAAAAGGTTAAGATAATCCTTGACGGAGTTGATATAGCAAATTCAAGCGGACCTGCGGTATTTATTGATGAAGCGAAGAAATGTACGGTTGAACTTAAAGAAGGAACAGAGTCAATACTCAGAGACGGTGACAAGGATAAAATCAATGACGGCGTAATCTTTTCAAATGATACACTCAGAATCAAGGGCGACGGAAAGCTTGTCATTGAGTCAAACAATGCACACGGCATTGCAAGTGATGATGACGTAATCATTGAAAGCGGTACATATGAAATAACATCAATTAAGTCGGGCATATACGCTCACGATGATATTACAATCAACGATGGTGAACTCAGAATTTTCGGCGGTACAAACGGCCTTAAATCAAGGGGTACACTCAATATCAACGGCGGAAAATGTTATATCTCAGGCGGTACAAAGGAAGAAAAAAGCTCTGTATACGCAGAAGGTGATTTCAATTACACAGGCGGATATGTTTATGCGGCAGGCAATCAGGTTTCAGTTCCTACAAATACAGCAGTTCCGTATATTGTAGTAGATTTCAAGGACAGCATTGAACCCGGAGTTAATATTGAAATGCTCCTTGACGATGCAAATATAGCAACACTTATACCGCACAACAATTTCAGATGCCTTATGGTACTTTCAAACGACCTGGCAGAAGGTAAAAAATACGCTACAAAGCTGAATGGTGAATGGGGTGAGTCCTATACACTTACAGGCGGACAGAATTTGGTTGCGTTTAAATAATGATAATATTAACGGAGAGAAATTTTATGATTTCTCTCCGTTTTTTTCTTGAAAATTCTGAAAATTTATGCTATAATACAAGTAAGTACACAATAAGGCGGTGAGAAAATGGCTGTTCAGAATAAAAATAAGAAATATCTCTGCTTTGCGGATTTTGAGTTTACCTGTGGAGTAAGTGTGCCGAACTGGAGACGTGAAACCTTGTCTGTCGGTATAATTATCTGCGACACAGACTACAGGTTTGTCGACTGCTACTACAGTACATGCCGTCCTGCAAGCAAATGCCGTCTTACTAAGGAATGCCGTAAACTCACTCATCTCAAACAGGAAGAGATTGACCGTTCACCCGACAGCAATCGTGTTTTCGGCGAAGTCTGTGAAATGCTTGAAAAGTACGATATCAGAGATGTAAAGGTCTGGGGAAATGATGACCGTATAGCGCTTTACAGCGACTTTAAAATGCATAAAAAGAATAAAGCCGACGGTCAGAATATCCGCCGTGTTGAACTCAGAATACACGATATTCAGAATAAGCTTACCTTAAAAATGGAGCTTCCGCAGGCTGTGAATATAGAAGAACTTGCAACAGCTTTCGGCTATACTCCTGCTGTCGGAACATTTCACAATGCTTATAATGACGCAATGGCGCTCTATCTCATTCAGAAAGCTGTATTTACAACTGATTTTCAGAATAATCTGAAATTCGCCGAGCTGAAACAGAAAAGACTTGACCGCATTGCTGCTGAGAAAAAACGTGTTGACGAAACCCGTAAGGCAAATGCTCTTTCAGTTCCGCTGAGTGCAAGGGAACAGGAGTATTATTCGCAGATTTCCGAAAGCGGTACAGAAAAAGACATTAAGAATTTCATTTTTTTAAGGTCGAAGATTATTTCCGCACTTAATCACAGTCCCGAAGAAGAAAGATTTTTCCTTATAGTTTACCCTGCGAAAATAAAGATTATTCCGCAAAGTCGTTTTGACCCCGAAAAAAACTTCCACATTCTTCGTATTACAGATTTTTGCCGTAATGATTTCGGCGATGTGGTTGTAGATGAGTGTAAATTAAGAGAGAAATAATATGCAACATTATGAAAATGTTGCCATAAACATGTGACACAATCGGGCAGAAATCAGTTTCTGTCCGTTTTTTGTATTATCTCCCCAAAAAATGCACATACTACGGATGAGGTGTTTTAAGTGAATATTATTCTTATCCGCTCGCTCATTCTGTATGTGCTTGTAATATTTTCGGTTCGGCTTATGGGCAAGCGTCAGCTTGGTGAATTACAGCCTTCCGAACTCGTTATTACCATTCTAATTTCAAATATTGCCACTCTTCCGCTTGAAGATGTTGATATTCCCGTAATTATAGGTGCTGTTCCGATTTTGTCCCTTGTATGCTTTGAAGTCATTATGTCATGGCTTATTCTGAAATTTCCAAAGCTGAGAAAAATCGTTTCGGGTAGTCCGAAAATTATCATCAGAAATGGTGAACTCGATGTTCATACAATGCGTGAACTTCGTCTTTCCGTGGATGACCTTCTCACAGCCGTAAGAGGCAGAGATATTTTTGATTTGAACGAAATTCAGTATGCAATTGTTGAAACCACAGGCAGTTTTTCAATAATGAAAAAACAATCCGCAGATACACCCACACGAAATGATTTGTCCTTAAAATGTGAATGTGCCGACCCGCCGATACTTATTATATCCGATGGCAGATTACTCGAAAATGCGGTGAAATGTCTCGGATTCACAGAAGAAACAATATGCAGAACCATAAAAAATGCAAACGGAAAAATAAACGATATTCTGCTGATGACCTGTGATACATCGGGAAATTGCTGTATCGTGTGGAAAAACAACCGAAAAATCTTCAAAGGCAAAACAGGAGTTTCAAATTGACAAGAGTAAAAATCAGCATAGCAATCATACTTTCAATTATCATAACAGGACTTTTTTCAGAAATGTACATTTACAGAAACTGCGGAAAAATTATCAGCACAGCAGAGAAAATATCTCATTCTGTCAATGATAATTCGGCTTATGATACGGCGGAATTGTGCACTGAAATGCAGACGGAATGGCGAAAATTCGAGAAAACTGCATCGATGTTTACCGAACAGACCAAGCTTTCTGAAATAAAGCGGATGATTGCGGTAATCTCCGCAACAGACGATAATCAGGCAGATATTCAGCCTTTGATAAGTGAACTTATATGCACTCTCGATACGCTCAGATACTCGGTGATGACGTGTCCTGTAATTTTTTCTGAATTTTTTTCAAAAAATGCTTGACAAATAAATAATAGTATGCTATAATATTTAAGCTGAATGAAATCAGCAAATATCGTATTCTAAAGACAGCTGGCAAGACGTTTTGTCCGTAAGTCCCGCCGAGGAATAGCAATAGGTTTATTAATATGAACTTTTATTGTCCTTTCCGAACTGTCGGATAGGACTTTTTTGTTGCTCTGAATACGATTACATATTTTATTCGGAGGTGAATATCAAATGCCAAGCAATGCTATACTCGAAGCTAAGAAGGCTAAGGTTGAGCAGCTTACAGAGCTCGTAAAGAACTCAGTTGCAGGTGTACTCGTTGATTACAAGGGTATTACTGTTGAAGAGGATACTAAGCTCAGAAAGGAACTCCGTGAGGCTGGAGTTAACTACTTCGTAGAAAAGAACTCATTCCTCAGCAGAGCTTTCAAAAACTGCGGTATTGAAGGTCTTGACGATGTTCTCAACGGAACAACTGCTATCGCTCTTTCAAATGACGATCAGACTGCTCCTGCAAGAATTCTCGGCGAATTCGCTGAAAAGTCAGGCGACAAGTTCAATCTTAAGGCTGGTTACATCGAGGGTGGAATTTACGATGCAGCAGGTGTTGAAAAGCTTTCAAAGATTCCATCAAAGGAAGTTCTTCTCGCTCAGCTCGTTGGTTCACTTCAGGGCCCTATGCAGAAGCTTGCTGCTACACTTCAGGCTGTTGCAGACAAGAAGAACGAAGAAGTTGCTTAATTGCTTTTTATCGTTCAATCAAGTGCTTTGCACTTAAAAATGCGGCTTGACCGCTTATTATCAAAGACGGATATACCGTCAATCAAAACTATTGCCAAAAGGCAGAAATATTTATAAAGGAGATTATTATCATGGCTTCAGAGAAGATCACAAAATTTGTTGAAGATATCAAGACTCTTTCAGTTCTCGAACTTTCAGAGCTCGTAGACGCAATCCAGGAGGAATTCGGTGTAACAGCTGCTATCGCTGCTGCTCCTGCTGCTGGCGCTGCTGCTGGTGCTGCAGACGCTAAGACAGAATTCGACGTAATCCTCGCTTCATTCGGTGACGCTAAGATGGCTGTTATCAAGGTTGCTAAGGAAGTTCTCGGTCTTGGTCTTAAGGAAGCTAAGGAAGTAGTAGAAGCTGCTCCTAAGGCTCTTAAGGAAGGCGTTTCAGAGGCAGAAGCTAACGAACTCAAGGCTAAGTTCGAAGAAGCTGGCGCTACAATCGAAATCAAGTAATTTTATACTTAGTATTTCAAATAACCGTACCTTCGGGTACGGTTATTTTTTTATTTTATAAACTTATCACTTTAAATTGACAATCAATTTATGTTCTTTGTAAATTTATATATTTATTACATTTTTATATATTTCCCATTGACTTTTTTATGAATATCTGCTATTATAAAAGTATGTTACAGATAACATACTATATTGTAAATAAGGTGATAATCAATGAAAAAACTCTCTTTACTTATCTCAGCAGCTGTTACTGCTATGACTTTAGTTTCATCATCAGCTTTTGCTTTACAGACAAGTGCACCTAAATTCAGCACTGATAAAGGCGGTTCCGTAACAGGTGCTGCTCCGTCAGTTTACGCTGAAAGAGTTGCTTATCTGTGCAATCAGGAGAGAAAAAAAGCCGGTTTGCCCGAACTTCTTTATTCGCCTGTTGTTTCTAAGGCTTCACAGGTAAGAGCAGATGAAATTTCCGTGAACTACAATTCAGATCATCTTCGCCCTAATGGTTCTATATGCTTTACTGCTCTTGATGAATTAAATATCACTTACAGCGCAGTAGGTGAAAACATCGCAAGAGGTCAGAATACTCCCGAATCTGCGATAAAAAGCTGGATGAATTCAAAAATTCACAGAGATAACATTCTCAATACGAAATTTACAACTATCGGTGTCGGAGTTACTGATGCAAACGGCTATATCAGCTGGAGTCAGTTTTTTGTAAATTCGTTCACTGCTGATTCAAGTGCATATTTGCCGAGAAATTTCGGTGATGTCAATTCAGACGGTGCTGTTGATGCAGTTGATGCTTCGCTCGTTTTAACTGAATATGCAGTAACATCAGTTAATCAGCCGTCTATACTTACTGATAATCAGAAAACTCTCGGTAATATGAATGGTGATAGTGTTATAGATGCAACAGATGCGTCTCTCGTGCTAAGCATGTATGCAATTAATTCTGTAATTGAATAAGTATAATTTACCGCATAAGGCTTTGTGTTTTATGCGGTGTTTTATTTTCATGATATGTTTATACAAAATATCGGCAATTATCAGCTTTGTTTTTATTTGGTTCAGATATTGAAAAATGTTCCGTTTCGTGATAAAATATAGTGATACTATTTTTACGGAGGCTCGGCTTAATGGATAATTTCAAATTCTCATCAATTCTGCGCAGTTTAACTGCTGTTGTTTCAGCCTTTTCACTTTTCTGTGCTGTTTCATGCAGTGAAAGCAATGTTTCTGAAAACGAAAATACTTCCGAAACTGAAATTGTTTCAGATGAGACAGATACAACAGATATATCTTCTGAAAGTACAGCAACATCCGAAGAAGATGACAAAACAACTGCTACAACAGTTACTACAGCTGAAGTCTCTAAGAAAAATCCAGATAAGTATAATACATATTCAATGGAAGAGCTTTTCGGAAAAAAATCACCGCTTTTAGGCTACTGGCATACAGAAGGCCGTGATATGTACATTGAATACAACGAATTCGGTGACGAAGGCTTTACAGTTATTCTTCTCGGCAAGGATTTTCAGATTTTCTCATCTGAAATCGGCAATTTCGCAGGTGCACCGCAGAATGTCACATATGAACTTGCATCCGACGTTGATGACCTTGATATCGCTAATCTCTACAACAAGGATACAAAATTTTCAATGGCTGTAAATGATGATAATTCAATTTCCGCTTTCTTTGATTTTGGTTTTGACAGAACATCAACCTATACATTTGAAAAATCTCATCCTGACAGCGAGATAATGCCGTCATATACTGGTGAATGGGGCAACAGTTCGGGTGTTGAAATAAGCTTTACATACGAAGAAGGCAGTGATAATATCAATCTTGAAACACTTTTTGGTTTCTCAAATGACATATATCAGATTGGTATTCCGTCAATGTATGATAATGAATTCTGGATTTTCTGTCCGCATAAAGACGGACTTTTAAATCTTACATCTGATTACGGAGTATTTCTTGACGCTGTAAATGTACGTCTTTCAATCAATTCAGACGGCTCAGTAAACGTCACAAAGGAATTTACAAATCCTGTACTGAAAAACAATGCAATTCTCAATGCACCAAGCGTTGTGAGACATTTAAGATAATAAATAACGGAGAGAATTTTTACGTTCTCTCCTTTTTTATATTCATCTGTTACCACGTTGTAAACTTGTATCCCTTGACAAAAAAAGCAGAAATTGATATGATTATAGTATAACATGACAAAAGGGGGATAAGGGTGAATAATAACGAACTGCACGATATTATTATCTCACAGCTTAAAGAAAAACAACCGCTGTGGGCTAACTGGATGATTGGCGAACAGATAGGCTCAGGTGCTTACAGCAGAGTTTACCGTATTACCGCTGAACGCTCAGGCAGAACTGATACAGCCGCAATGAAGGTTGAACCTATTGTTGCGTCTGAAAATGTTTCTTCCGATGAAGAAAGACGCAGACGTTCAATCGAGCGAAAAAAAGAGCTTGTAATCAATGAATCAAATATCATGCACAAGCTGAAATTCTGTCCGAATATCGTTTCATATGAAGATGAATCATTCTATGACCTTATCGTTGACGGAAAAAATGAAGGCTTTTATTTCTGTCTCAGAATGGAATATCTTTCATGCCTTGGAGATATGCTCAAAAATAAGGGCGAATTTGAACTCTCCGAAAAGAATATAAGAAAGCTTGCTCTTGATATCGCTAATGGTCTGAAAGCGGCGCATGATATGGGAATTATTCACCGTGACCTTAAACCTTCTAATTTTTTCCTTGATAAAAACAGCGGTATATATAAATTAGGTGATTTCAATATCTCAAAGGAAACTGAATTTACAAGAACCTTTGCGGGTACAAACGGATATCTTGCTCCTGAAGTGTATAAATCAAAGTCGGTTTCAAATGAATATTATACAAATATTGCGGATATTTATTCCTTCGGCATAAGTCTTTATGTGCTTATGAATGACCTGTATATGCCGTTTGAACGTGAAGAAAATCTTTCAGTTGAAGATGCTGTTGATATGCGCCTTCACGGCAGACCGCTTTCACCGCCGTCGGGATGTTCTCCGTCATTTGCAAATATCATTCTCCGTGCCTGTGAATACGACAGCAAGGACAGATTTCAGAGTATTGACGAAATGATTTTTGAACTTAAAAAGCTGAAAAATGTTCCTGTAAAGCCTTATCATGCTGAAACTGAAATTGTTCCTGTTCAGAATGATAATACAGTTGATTACGGAGAAGAAACACTTCCGCAGTCGCAGTACATTCCGCCTGTTCACGAACACTATGCAGACGAAAAAATAAAAAAACCATTTAATCCTGTTCCGCTTATAGCGGTGATACTTTCGCTTATACTTGCGCTTGGTCTTGGTCTTGCGGTTTATCTGCTGATTAAAGACGATACAGTAAAAAACAGCCATATAACAGAAATAAAGTCAAATTATCCACGAATTGAAATAGATATTCACGATGATATTGAAATAACAGATGTACAGTGTCCCGATGTTATTGATGTGAACAACCTTGAACCGCTTTTCAGATATAATTATACATCTGAACTTATGACGGTAAACAGTGACCTTATTATCGAAGTGAACAAGGGTGCGCAGGAAGAACTGCAGTGGGATGTTCCCGAAGGTATATTTGTAACTGCGAAATATTCAGACTACAAATACTATATCACCATAGATGCCGCAGATTCCTACGGCACAGACAGATTCTGCAATATCACATTCTACAATCCCGACCGCAGTAACGTCTGCAAGGTTGCAGTTGACATAAGAAACACAGGACCATTCAAGGATGAAATCAGACTTGAATCAAGCGATGAATCTGTAATCAGTTTTAACGAAAACAACAAATTCATTCTTCATAAAGACGGCGAAACTACAGTAAGCTGGATTTATGGTGATGAAGTAAAGTACAGCAAGGATGTTGTTATAAAGAAATAAATATTAGTCATTACATAAGAATATCGGGCGGCGAATCGCCGCCCCTACATAGAAAGGCTCTGCTTTGACAATAATCAAAGCAGAGTTTAGATTGTCGAGAAAATGAAAAAATTAAAATTAAATGGGGCGGTGAGACTCCGCCCCATACACATACTATTATAAAAAACAGTGCATTAACGCTTATATCAAAATAGCGTTAATGTGCTGTTTTTTATTTAATTAGTTCTTTATTAAACCTATTATACTTGATGCTCCATCAAAGTTATCCTCTCTGTATTTTTCAAGATTAGCAATATAATTTCTTAAACTATTCATTTTATCAATATTAATATTGCCGTTTGATTTTACTATGAGCATACCTATTTGTTGAATGGTAGAAATAATAGTTTCTGAACCTACTGTACTTTCTTTCTTGCCTACATTCCACATAAAATTATCCATGTTTACACTTATCATTATAGATATTGGAATTCTGTTTTCAAACTCTCGTGAGTAAATGTTATGTTCATTTATCATGTCGTTTATATGATATGACTGCATATTTAAATCGAACAAATAGTTTATAACCTGAACTTCTTCCTTATCAATAACTCCATCTGATGCTGATAAATACATCAAAAAGAACATTAATTCAATTTTAAATATTTTTTCTGGGTCAATGTCCACCGAATTAATCAAATCATTATTTTTCGCCCCTGTTGCTACTAAGTTAGATAATCCATCTATCAATTCTCTTACAACATTTAATTCTTCCATTTTTTTCTCCTTTAATATACCAAATTGGGATAATAATATTATACCACAATGGTATAATAAAATCAAGGGCTACAACACACAAAGCTGAATAAAATTCTTTGTGCATTCTGCCACAGGGGTGAGATATGAGATTAAAGGAATTAAGAACAAAAAAAGGGATAACTCAGCAAAAACTTGCTATTGACCTAAATCTTAATCAGAACAGTATAAGCCGATACGAAAGCGGTGTCCGTGAAGCTGATTATAGTACTCTCATTGCACTTGCCGATTATTTTCAAGTATCTGTTGATTATTTGCTTGAACGCACAGAAAATCCAAATTTCTATAAATAAAAGCGGAAGAACACTAAAACGTGTGTCTTCCGCTTTTTAATTACTAAAAATCAGTTCATTTATCTACTGATGCTGAAACATAGCAACAGAGAATATCAGATGCATCAGATGCGTTAATATAGCCGTCTTTATCATAATCTCCTAAAAAGATAATTCCGTAATCATCTGCTGTTGCCATATGTTCTTCATCAACTGAAATTAATGTGTAGTAGGTTAATACCATTGATGCATCAACAGCATCAACTTCACCATCAAAGTTTACATCTCCTACAGAATGGCTTTCGGCTAAAATTTCACCTAATGCAAGCACATCATTCATGTCGATATAACCATCTTTGTCTATATCTGCATTGCTGTCAACCTTGTCTCTTACAGACTGGTCTGCTATTATGTCTGTTCTCTGTGTTGCAATTTCAAGATAACGCTGTGTGATAAGATAAATATCTTCACCATCTACTTTGCCGTCTGAATTGAAATCACAGCTTTCAGCTATTGATGATGTATCTTCAGCTGATACTGTAAAAGGCATAGCGGAAAGTGTCATTGCGGCGGCTGTTAAAATACCTAAAAATCGTCTTTTCATAATATTACCTCCTGAAAAACATGGTAAGTGTTTCGGGTTTGTACTACTTAAAGTATAACACATCATATAAAAGATTTCAATAGTAATACTAAACATAATTTATATCAATGATTTGTGCATTTATTATCATTATATATATATATATATATATATTAAATATAGCAAAAATCAAAAAACAACGCTGAATTATTGCTTTCAGCGTTGTTTTGCGTTAATTATTCAAACTCATATTCGCCGTCATAGTTTTTCTTGAATTCTTCGAAAACCTTTTCAATGAGACCGTCATCCTCAACAGAAACAAACTCATCGTAATCAGGACCTTCACCCGGAACGATTTCAAGAATTACAACTCCGTCATCTTCTTCATCAAACGGAATAAGTACAGCAAAATTTCTGCTTTCGTATTCTGTAATTCCGATTAACTCAAATGAAACCTCTTCGCCGTTATCATCTGTAAGAGTGATATAGTTTTCAGACTCATCAAGGTCTTCGAGTTCGTCGAATTCTTCATTTTCAAAATCCTTCATAATATAAACCTCCTTGTGCGGTAATGCTGTAACTACATTATAGCATGAAACTTATATAATTGCAAGTTTTTTTGTTTTCTCACTTGAATTAATTTCGGATTCATAGTATAATAAATATAAACTAACGAAAGGAAATAAACAATGTTAACTGATGCACATATACATATTCTTCCGCAGATAGATGACGGAAGTGACAGCGTGGAAACGTCTCAGAAAATGCTTGAAATTCTGAATGAACAGGGTGTTGAAAGAATTATCGCAACTCCGCATTTTTATTCACACAGAGAAGAATCTGTTCAGCGTTTTCTTGAAAAGCGTGACGAAGCTTACAAAAAAATAGGTTCGCCGAAAAATATGCTCCTTGGTGCAGAAATTTCAATTGAACATGGAATATCAAAGCTTGACGGAATTGAAAAGCTTGCCATTGAAAATACAGACCTTATTCTTATTGAATTTCCGTACACTCACTACGGCGAATGGATGGAGGAGGAAATTTACAATATTATGGTTGACTACAAGCTGAAACCTGTTATTGCTCACATTCACCGCTACCTTAGCCTTTACAAGGCTGAACAGGTTGAGAAAATTCTCGGAACAAAGGCAATTTTTCAGATAAACAACGAGGCATTCGGAAGTTTCCGTGAAAAGAGATTTGTGAAACGTCTCATCAAGGAAGGCTATCCGCTTATTTTCGGTTCAGACAGTCATAATCTTTCAAGCCGTAAGCCTAACTGGGATTTACTGCAAAAGAAGGTCAAACCCGAAGTTATAGAAGATGCTGTTTCAATTCTTGAAAAGCACATCAAAGAGGTCTGATATGGATAAAATCAATCTTGAAAATATAGGGAAGTATCTGATTTGTGTAAATGCACTCGGATTTCTTGTTGCATGGCTTGATTTCAAGATGAATGCAAAATCAGAAAAGGGACAAAAGGCATTTATACTAACTGATTTCCTTACAGTTGTCGGCGGATGTATAGGAACATTTCTTGTGTTCCTGTTTTTCGACCGAAAGCTTACAAAGGAGAATATGACAAGCCGAGTAATTGCAGTTACACTTTCGCTTATAGAATCGGTAATGGTACTTGCGGTGTATTCACCGTACAAGGTAACGCTTGATGATGTCAAGGCGAATATGTTTGTGATGAACAAATATCTGGTGTACTATCTGCTTGCGGTAAACGTTATAACGTTTATAGTATTCGGCATAGACAAGGCTAAAGCAAAGGCTGAAAAGGAACGCATAAAAATAGTCACACTGCTCGGACTTTCGTTTATCGGCGGAAGTATAGGCGGTCTTGCGGCAATGTATCTTTTTAAACACAAAACTCAGAAACCATATTTCAAAATAGGTATGCCGCTTATCCTTATTGCTCAGATTTTTGTACTGGGATATATAAGGGGACTCGGATTGATTTAATATGGCTGAAATAATAAAACGGAGAGAACTTTTTATGGTTCTCTCCGTTTTAGTTTATGCATCAGATTTTTAATTGCGGTAGAAAAATTCCGCTTAGTAAAAATACACAATGAAACGCTTTATCATGGTAAAAAATCCTATTTGACATAATGCTCGAAAAATGGTATAATTAAAGGAAAAGTTATGTCATCAAAAGGAGGGGATTGAGTGAAAAAATATGCAGTTTACAAGTCGGATACGGGCTTTTATTTCTATGACTATATTGATTCACCCGATGCCCTTTCGGGTACTGATTTTGAAAATATCATAACCGAGGATAATCTTCCCGTTGTTCTCGACGGCAGAGGCGGTTATTCACGCTTTTCTGAAAATGACCTTGGTTTTGACAGAATTATTGAAACAGACCAGTATCCACCGCTTTCGATTGATGAGATGTTCTTCAAAAATCATCCTGATTTCAGACTCGGATGGATGTCTCCTGAGGGTGACACATATTCATGCAGTTATACAAACCACACTAAATGTGCAAGGTTTCTTGCTGATGAATTTTTCCCTAATTCACGTTTTCCTGAAAGCACATTACAGCGTGGCGGATGGCTGAAAATTATAGATTCATGGGACGGCACTCAGCGTACTCACGGACAGTTTGTTCATTCCGATATCGGTTATATAACACGCAAACAGGCTGACAGACTTTTTGACCTTGGTCTTTACAAAAATGATGAAGTAAAGGAACTCATCAAAAAGAACGAAAATAACTGGTAATTCAACAAAAAATACATTGACTTTGCAATGATTTCAGTATATAATTAGAATAAGATATTATGTGTAAACGGATATTATCATCTGATTTTTAAGGAGGACTGGTTATGGGCGAGATTAAATTCATGAAAACCGCTACCTTCGGCGGATATGATAAAAATGATGTTCATGAGCGCATTGAAGTACTTGTTTCACAGAACAACGCTCTCAGAAATGAACTCAATGATGTTAAAATGCTTAAAACAAGCGAATCCATCAGCAATGACGCTGAAAACAGACTTGCTGAATCAAGGGAATTGCTTACAAAATTACAGACAGAAAATGATATGCTCAGCTTAAAGCTCGAGAATTCTGAAAAGGAAAGAGAAGATTATGCATCTAAGAATGCTGAGCTTGCTAAGGAAATTGAAGAGCTTAACGTTAAACTCGACAGAGCAAACGGCATGATTACTGCACTTCAGCAGGCTGGAAATGACGAAACTGCCGCATTTACAAATGTTATGGAGCAGTATCGCAAGGCAGCTGATAATATCATTGGTGATGCAAGAAGCAAGGCTGCTGCTGTAAAGTATGATGCAAACAAATCAGCCGAAGATACTGTTGCACAGGCTAATAAAATTTCAGAAAAAATTATCAGAGCTGCTGCAATAAAGGCATCTGAAACTGTTTCTGCCGCAGAAAGCAAGGCAAAGGAAATTACAGGAGAAACTCAGCAGCAGACTTCTGTTGTTGTTCAGAATGCGGATATGGACGCATTTATCAAAAGCTTTGATATACTTAAAAACTTTATCGAAGGCTTTGTTACAAACGGCAGATCAGCTATTATGCAGTCTGAAAATCTTATAAATGAAATGAATAAGGCTGTGGCTGAGGCTCAGAATGTCAAGTCAGAGCCTGTCATAGAAGAAACTGTTTCAGAACAGAAGGAAATTCCACATGAAGAAACTGCTGAAACCGAACAGGAAGAAAAAACAGAAACACAATCACCTGTAAAGGTTAAAGCTGTTGTAAGCAGTAATTCAGATAAGCCTAAAAAGGCAAAAATAGACCTTGCCTCACTTGCGGCTAAGGCAAATGCGATAGGAAAAAAGAAATAAGATTACAGACGTAATCTGAGGAGAAGGAATAAATGAACGAGATTATTATAGTAAAGCCTGAAAAATGTGTAGGCTGTAATGCCTGTGTGAGAAGTTGTCCTGCACACGAGGCAAACACAACAAGAGTTCTTGAGGACGGAAGATTTATTACATCTGTTAATCCTGAAAAATGTATTGCTTGCGGTGAATGCGTAAGAACATGCAACCACGGTGCAAGAGATTATATTGATGATACAGATGAATGTATGTCAAACGTAATCAGAGAAAAGCTTATTATCCTTGTTGCACCTGCAATCAAGGCTGTTTTCCCGAACAGATGGAGAGGTATTCTTGACTGGTTCAGAAGACAGGGCTGTACAATTATAGATGTTTCATTTGGTGCTGACATCTGCACTTGGGCACATTTAAGAGGCATTGACGCTAAGAAGGTTGGCAATGTCATCACACAGCCTTGTGCGGCAGTTGTATCGTATATTGAAACATATCAGCCAAAGCTTTTACAGAATCTTTCACCTATACACAGCCCTGCGGCTTGTGCGGCTACATATATAAAGAAATATCTCAGAAGATCAAATCCGATTGCATTTCTTTCACCATGTGTTGCAAAGAAATCCGAATTTGTTGAAACAGGTCTTATCGATTATAACGTTACATTCAAGAAACTCATGGAGTATTTTGATAAGAACGGCATAAGCATTCCTGTTGACGAATCTGAGGTTTACGATTATAAGTTTGATGAAACTCCGGGACAGCTTGGTGCAATTTATTCACGTCCTGGCGGACTCAGAGATAATCTTCTCCTGCACAATCCTGACCTTAACGTAGTAAATTCAGAGGGCGTTCACAAGATTTACGGCGAACTTGAAATGTATGCTAAAATGCCTGAGTCAAAGCACCCTGCTGTATACGATGTTCTTTCATGTGAATTCGGCTGTAATATCGGACCTGGTACAGGTTCAAACAGAACTGTTTTCGATGTACTTTCAACTATGAAGCATGTAGAGGCACAGGCTAAGACAAAGCAGAAGACATCCGGTATTATGGGCCGTGGTGAAGACAGACTTTTCAAGAAATTCGATGAGGATTTACAGCTTGCTGATTTCCTTCGTACATACAAGCCTTCAATGCCTACACCTGTTCCTACAGACGCACAGCTTGAACAGATTTACGAGAAAATGGGCAAGCATACACCTGAGGACAGAAAATACAACTGTCATGCCTGTGGATATTCATCATGCCGTAATATGGCAATTGCAATTTTCAGAGGACTCAACACTCCTGAAAACTGTATCGTTCACGCTAAATCAGTTCTTACTGCAAGACATTCAGCACTTGCAAAACAGCATGAAAAGCTTGCTGAAATCACAGCAGAATGCCTTGAGCTTTCAGGTAAGCTGAAAAATGACATTTCCGAAATCTCAAAGAATATGGAGGCAATCGGAAAGTCAAATGAGGAAACCGATGAGAGAGCATCAGGAGTAAAGGAACTTCTTGAAAATGTTGTTGAATTCTGCCGTCAGAATGATTCAATGGATAATGACAGCGTTCAGCAGCTTATCGGAATTCTTGAAACAACAATTGAGGCATTCAGCGCACTTGATGAAAATGTAAGTACAACAAGCAGAAGCTCAGCTGTAATCAATGAGTCTGTAACAAAGATTTCAGAGCTTGTTGAACAGCTCAACAGCACACTTGTAAAAACAGAAGAATAATAATCATTTAAGGAGTATCATAAAAAATGATGCTCCTTTTTTACGTCTTTCAGCTTAAATGCTAACGTTAATTAACTTAAAATTTAATCCAACCATTTTTTTCTTTTTGATAATATAAAAATGGCATATCAGCTTATAATACGTTCACAGACAGCAACTTTTGGTAATATTATCCGTCACAAAGATAGTATTATATGTCATAATAAGAGTGTTGACATTACAGTATTTGCATGATATACTTAATACGACAGATAAATTAAGTCACACTTATTAAGACAGAAAGATAATTTTTGGGAGGATATAACAATGAATTCAAAGATAATGAAGAAAAGAATCGCATCACTTTTTGCAGCGGCTGTAGTTACAGCATCATGCACAGGCGGTGCAGTTACAGGCACAGTTTCCCCTCTTTCTCTCTCAGCTATGCATATCTCATATGCGGCTGAATCTGCAGTAAATGTAATTGAATACTCAGGCTACGAAGAAGGCTTATATGCTAAGTGGTCTGTTGTATCAGGTGCAGACGGCTACAATGTTTATGTAGACGGCACACAGATTGACTCAATGCTTATCAGACAGTATGCGTCATACATGAGAGCAGATATGGTAGGCGTTATGTCAGGCGAGCATACAATGAAGATTGTTCCTGTTATAGGCGGCAAGGAAGATACTTCAAAGTCTGCTGAAATCAAAGCTGTATCAAAGGCACATGACAGAAGCGGCTTTGCGTTTGTAAACGGCACAGCATCAGGTGCATACAATGATGATGGTACACTCAGAACAAATGCTGTTGTTCTTTACGTTACTGAAAATACAAAAGACAAGGTTTCAATGGATGTTCAGACAGACAGCAAGGGTACTAAAACATCATGCACAGGCATTCAGAATATTCTTACTGCATATCAGAAGGGATACGAGCCAAGACCGCTTGACATAAGATTTGTCGGTGCAGTTACAGACCCTGCTGTGCTTACAGCAGGTGACCTTCTTATCAAGGGCAACGGAGATACAAAGAGACTCAGCTGCGGTATTACAGTTGAAGGTATCGGTGATGATGCAGCAATTATCGGCTTTGGCATCAGACTTGCAAACTGTTCAAATGTTGAAGTAAGAAATATCGGTGTAATGCTTGTTGACAGTGATGAAGGCGATAATGTAACCTTACAGCAGTCATGTGATCATATCTGGGTACATCATTTTGATTCATTCTACGGAATGCCGGGCGGTGACGCTGATCAGGCAAAGGGTGACGGCGCACTTGACTGCAAAAAGTCAACTTACGTTACATTCTCATACAATCATTTCTATGATAACGGAAAGTGTAATCTTCTCGGACTCAGCGAAGGTACAAACAGCGGTCTTTATATCACATATCACCATAACTGGTATGACCATTCAGATTCAAGACATCCGAGAGTAAGATTCTATTCAGCACATATTTATAACAACTACTACGACGGCAATTCCAAATACGGTATCGGTTCAACAAATGCATCATCTGTATTTTCTGAAAACAACTATTTCAGAAACTGTAAATATCCTATGCTTACATCAATGCAGGGTTCAGATACAAAATACAGTGACGGCGGAAAGGGAACTTTCTCAAGTGAAGACGGCGGTGTAATCAAGGCATACGGAAATATTATCGAAGGCGGAAAGGCATTTACACCATATTCAGAAAATAATACAGAATATGATGCATATGTTGTTGCAAACAGAACAGACAAAATCCCGTCATCAATTCAGCCTAAGCAGACATCAAAGCTTGCACTTGACCATACATACAATAACTTTGATACATCAGCAGATATGTATAAGTATCCTGTTGACAAGGCAGAAGATGTTCCGTCAATTGTAACTGCAAATGCGGGAAGACTTAACGGCGGAGATTTCAAGTGGACATTCACAGCACAGGATGACGAAAGCTATTCTGTTAATCAGGAACTTATGTCTGCACTCAAAGGATATAAGTCACAGGTTATTGCAATCGGCAGCGGCTTTAAGAGTGATGTAAGCGCACCTGTAACAACAACATCTGCTGCAACAACAAAGGCATCAGCTACAACTGTTACAACAACTGCACAGCAGACAAGCGTGACAACTACTGCAAAGGTAACTACACCCGATACTGTAACAGACGGAGATATTTTTGTATCACCGACAGGCAAGGGAAATGGTAAAACAGCAAATGACCCGACAGACATTTATACAGCTGTAAAAAATCTTACAGCAGGACATACAATTTATCTTCTCTTCGTATTATTCTGCTTTGCACAGCAGATTCTCATTGAAGATACAAACAATGGTACTGCAAATGCAATGAAGACAATCAAGCCTTACAACAATGCAGAAGTTGTATTTGATTTCACAGCAGAAGGTGCGGCAAACAATAATGTTCGTGGTATCGTTCTTGATGGTGACTACTGGCATTTATACGGCTTTGAAATCACAAAGGCTGCTGACAACGGAATGCTTCTCGGCGGCAGCAACAACATCATTGAAATGATGGTATTCAACGATAATCAGGACACAGGCTTACAGATTTCACGTTACAAGTCAACAAATACAACAATTGACACATGGCCTTCATACAATCTCGTTCTCAACTGTACATCAAAGAACAACTGTGATGATGCTACAATGGAAAATGCAGACGGATTTGCCGCAAAGCTTACATGCGGTGAAGGAAATGTATTTGACGGCTGTATGGCTTACAACAATTCCGATGACGGATGGGATTTATTCGCTAAGACTGAAACAGGTCCTATCGGTGTGGTAACAATCAAAAATTCAGTTGCTTTCAGAAACGGCTTTACAGAGTTCGGCGAAGGCTACGGTGAATGCGACGGAAACGGATTTAAGCTCGGCGGTTCGGGTGTAGGTTCAGCGCATAATGTAATCAACTGTCTTGCATTTGAAAATCTCCACTGCGGATTTACAGACAATAACAATCCTAAGCTTGGAAGTCTTACAAACTGCACAGCCTTCAACAACAATATGGAAGGCGCAGGCAAGCCTAATTTCTCACTTTACAGATGTACAGATGACGGCTGTGACTTTAAGAATATGATGTCGGTATATGATGCATCAGTTGCACTTTCAGACAGCAGATTAAAGGCAGCAGCATCAAACGATAAGTATGTAGGTACATACGAAAACGGTGTATACTATAACAGCGCATACTATGAGATAGGTGCAAAGGTAACAGCAGCAAACGGCATGAAACTCGGTACAAAGCTCTCAGCAGCACCGACAAAAACAGAATTTATTTCATACGCAAAGGCACCTGCACAGGGCACAGATTTCCATAAGGCATGGAGAAATTCAGACGGTACAATCAAAACAGGCGGTCTTTACGAAACAGCATCAAACAGCAAATATGCATCAATGGGTGCACATTTTGCAAATGGTACAGTTAATGTAACAACAACTTCAACAACACAGAAACCTGTTACAACCACAACAACTACAGTTACTGCAACTGTTGCACCTACAGCAACAACAAGCAGCAAACCGTCAGTATCGGGCGGATATGTACATGATTTCACAGCAAACGGAGCAGACAGCAGTTTCTATACAATTTCGGGCAACCTTTCAACATCAAAGGGCACAGTTGAATATAACGGCAAGACACTTACACAGTGCTTAAAGCTTGAAACTGCAACAAATATTAAGTTCAATGCACCATCAAACGGAAAGCTTACACTTGTATTTGCTGAAACAGCACCTACAATCAAGGTTGACGGAACAAAGTACACAGGTACAACAAATGTAATCGAGCTTGATTTAACAGCAGGTGCACACGAAATCACAAAGGCAGACACAGCAAATCTTTTCTACATGGTATATGCTGAAAGCGGTTCATCAGCAGTAACTACTACAACAGCAGAAACAGAGAATTACTCAGCAGGTGATGCAAACTGTGACGGCGAAGTAAATATGGCAGACGCAGTACTTATCATGCAGGCAATGGCAAATCCCGACAAGTACGGCATAGGCGGTACAAGTGAAAACGCAATCACAAAACAGGGCTTTATAAATGCCGACGTATACAACAAGGGCGACGGAGTATCAACAGCCGATGCATTAAGCATTCAGAAGTATATGTTAAAGCTGATTGAAGTTTTACCTGAGAAATGAATTATATAAAAAATATCCTCCCCGACTTTTTTGGTTTAAAGTCGGGGAGGAATATTATATTCTTATTCATCAGATTCCGTTTCTTCATAATTCACATCAATAAATCCGTTCTTTATATCTTCATAAAACTCATCTTCTTCTTTGGAAGATATATGATTTGGATTTGAAAGATAAGTATCTTGCAATTCTTTTTTCAACCTATCACAACACGATTTAAAAGCAACAAAAGTGATTCCACCGCCAACAAAACCACCAACAACAGGTATTCCTTTTTTAAAAAAACCGGCAAACATTTCTTTTGTCAATTTAACGCCAAACCATTTCATAACATTTTTTATAAATGGATAAACAGCACCTTTCGCAAGTGCAGCTTTAAGTAACTTTTTTTCAACACCGTTCGCAAGTGCTTTTGCCATACCTTTAATTGCATTATTTGCGCCTACTAAACCATTCATAACTCCCAAACAAAGAAGCATTTCATTAATTGTTTCTGTGTCAAGCATTATTTCTCCATCTTTTGATTTTATATCTGGGAATCCATAAAGATAAAGTAATTTTTGTATAGCACGCAATGTATACGCATAATATTGAGCAATATCAGCAGGAATTGTAGCGGACATTGCCCAACCACCAGGAAATCCCAATATAAAAGCAATTCCCGAAACACAATTTCTTTCAAATCTGATTACACTATCAGCTATTCTATCAATTTCATAAGAAGATATTCCAGCCTGTGCTGGTGTTGTTTCAATTGCTTCAGCAACTTGTCTCAAATCATGTTTCATATATAATTCTTTTTTCAAAAAATCTTCTCTTTTAACATAAATACCAGGTTGTTTTAAAGCAAAAACAATAATATCACGAATATCGAACTTGCCGTCTTTATTTAAGTCGAATTTTTCAGCTTTATTTAATTTTTTCATATTCTATTTCTCCTTTATCAATAATTCATATAACTATATCATATCACAAGCCAAGTGATTTTGCAAGCATATTATTATATAACTGTATTATACCATGTTGTCATTAAAAATGCAAGTAAATTTTACTTGCATTTTTAAGTATATTATTCTCAAAAAATATAATGTAAGATGTTATTATACAATCTTTATTGGAGTGAATAATAAAATGTTTAAAATCAGAAAGCCGTCAGCATCAAATAAAACCATTCGTATGCCTGACACCCTCATAGAAAAGCTTGAAAAACTTGCGTCAAAGCACGATATTTCATTTAATCAGCTTGTTGTTCAGTGCTGTGAATATGCTCTTGACAATATGAATGATGAAAAGCCGTCTGAAACCGAAAACAAATAAAGAAAAGACTACCGCCCAAAATCAAAAGGCGATAGTCTTTTCTTTTGTATTCACTCATCACTCTCAACCGCACATTCAGTTACAGCTGTTGTGGTTTCTTCTGCTGATGTTGTAACTGATGTGGTTTGTGTGGTGTTGTCCTTACTTCACAACAACCTTCTTAAATGCCTTTTTACCCTTGCGGACGATTGTTTCG
>JAKSQU010000149.1 GCA_024403965.1 Ruminococcus sp. | reverse complement strand
GCAGGCTCTGCGCATTTTCACACAAATTTCATTTTCGCAATATATGTACGTTTACGGGGTGTTTACGCAATACTTTACTTGACAATAATAATGCATGAGTATATAATAATAAAGTAATAATATTGCTGACTCAGTTAAATTCTTCATGACTTAATTGACGGAGCATATAATAAATTATTACTCTTAAAAAAGTGAATAACAGGATAAAGGGAGCAAAATGAAAAAATTTAAAGAGCTAATGAGCAACCGATGGTTTGCCAATGCTTTTGCGGGATGCATTACTGTTGCATTTTATCTGGTTGTATCAAATCTTGATATGGTATTCAGTGGTATTTCGCAGTTTCTTGGCTATTTTTCAACGGTTGTCGGCGGATGTGTAATTGCATATCTGATGAATCCTCTTGCAAAGCTTTATGACCGTGTTGTTTTCGGCAAAGTAAAGTCACAAAATCTTAAATGGAAATTTTCCGTGGGACTTGCTGTTGCTACTGTATTACTGTTTGTAACACTTCTTCTTTTACTGCTTATACCGCAGCTGCTTGAAAGCGTTACATCATTTGTAAACAATATAGGCTCATACAGTAAATCTCTGCTGAAGATATTAAAGGATTTCGGTCTTTCAGTATCAGAATCACCTAATGCATCGGGTGTGCAGAATCTTCTTGCATCATCAGAGGATGTTATCAATACTGTAGTTGACTACATCACAGGAAATTCATCAAAAATTATCAGTATGTCAACAAATGCCGGTAAAGGAATTGCAAACTGGGTAATTGCATTTATTCTTTCAGTATATTTCCTTGCCGGAAAAGAAAAAATCAAATCCGGAATCAAAAAACTGATGAGCGTTACAATGCGTTCAGATGTTTACAGTTCATCAATTCTTTTCCTTACACACTGCGACGGAATTCTCAACAGATACATTATATTCAGTATCTTTGACGGTGTAATCGTAGGTGTATGCACAGCGATATTCATGGGTATCACAGGAATGGAATACGTCGGACTTGTTTCCGTTATTATAGGAATAACCAATCTTGTTCCTACATTCGGACCAATTGTCGGAGGAGCAATCGGCGCATTTATTCTTCTCATGGTCAAGCCGTGGTATGCAGTGGCATTTATCATATTCGTACTTGTATTGCAGACACTTGACGGATATGTAATCAAGCCAAAGCTTTTCGGAAACACATTCGGAGTATCCGGACTTCTCATACTTCTTGCAATCGTAATCGGCGGAAGAATTTTCGGAGTAATCGGAATTCTCCTTGCAATACCGTTTGCGGCAATATGTGATTATGTTTACAGAGAGCTTTTCATCAAAAAGCTTGAATATGAAAGGCTGACAGTAACAGAAGAAATCAAAGAAGGCTCTGAAATCGACGTGCCGATTGAGACAGAGAATAAAAAGAATAATAAAAAGTAAAAATCAAAGGCTGTTGCAGATTAAATTCAACAGCCTTTTTTTTGAGCATATTGTAGGGGCGGCGTTTCGCCGCCCGTCAAATTATATAGTAACTTGAAAAATAGGTAGAGAACATATCTCTTACATCAAATACTACGGCTCGGTCCGTAAAACACCGCTACGCTTGTTTTACTGTTTTGTTAGGGGGACTCTGTCCCCCTCGTTCACCCCCTGCCAGAGAGGTCTACACCTCTCTGGACTCTGGTGAGTGGCGGCTTCGCCGCATTTTTTCTTTTTATTATATTAATTATTACTCCAGTACTTCCTGTCAAGACTTCTGAACTGTGCCGCCGCCGCAATGTGCTGTTTTCTGATTATTTCAGAATTGTCTATATCGGCAATCGTTCTTGCTACCTTCATTATTCTGTCATACGCTCTCGCACTTAAACCAAGTCTGTCGAAAACACCCTTTAAAAGCGTTTCCGCCGCATCATCCATAGGACACATTTCCTGTAATTTATCGGGTGTTATAAGTGCGTTACAGGTAATTCCCGTTCCTTTGAAACGCTCTTCCTGTATTTTTCTTGCGGCTGATACTCTTTTTCTTATTTCAGCTGATGACTCTTCTTTTTTTGTTGATGAAAGGTCTTCAAACTCAACAGGCGCAACTTCTATATGTAAATCAAATCGGTCAAGCAATGGTCCCGATATCTTTGAAAGATAGCCTGTTACCTTTGGTTTCGGGCATATGCATTTTCTTTTCGGATGTCCGTAATATCCGCACGGACACGGGTTCATTGCACCGATAAGCATTATCGTACACGGATATGTAACTGTGCCCGACGCTCTTGCAATTGTAACCTTGCGGTCTTCAAGTGGCTGTCGGAGAATTTCAAGTGTCTTTTTGTCAAATTCCGCAAGTTCATCAAGGAAAAGTACTCCGTTATGAGCAAGTGAAACTTCTCCGGGATGCGGAATTGTACCGCCGCCTGCAAGTCCTGCTGATGATATTGTGTGATGCGGCGAGCGGAATGGTCTTTTGGTAACTATTGGATTTTCTTCCGTTAAAAGTCCCGAAATTGAGTGAATTTTGGTTGTTTCAAGTGATTCGTCAAAGGTAAGCGGTGGTAAAATTGACGGTATTCTCTTTGCAAGCATGCTTTTGCCGCTTCCGGGTGAACCGATTAAAAGCGCATTATGACCGCCTGCCGCCGCAATTTCAAGTGCTTTTTTAGCTGACTGCTGTCCTCTTACGTCTGAAAAATCAAGTATTTCATTGTAGGCTGTTTCGGGCGGAGCAAAATGAGTGCACGGCTTTAAAAGTTCTTCATTTCGGAAATGTTTTATAAGCTGTTCAGCGTTGTCAACTCCGTAAATGTCTATCCCGTCAATTACAGATGCCTCAGATGAATTTGCAGACGGCACAAAAACCGACTTTATTCCAAGCTCTCTTGCAAGCATAACCATAGGGAGCACACCGTTGATTCTTCTTATATCACCGTTGAGTGAAAGTTCGCCGATAAATGAACAGCCGTCAAGGTCTGCGCTTATCATACGCATACCTTTCAGCACAGCCATGAAAATAGCCATATCGTGAACAGAACCGCTTTTTTTAGTATCTGCGGGAGCAAGATTTATCATAACTGTAGCAACAGGAAATCCTATGTCGCATGAACGCAGTGCAGAGCGTATTCTCTCTCTGCTTTCCCTTACAACAGTATCGGGAAGTCCGACAATATCAAACTGCGGATTGCCGCGGCTGATATCTATTTCAACGTCAACATGAAAAGCATTGAGTCCGAAAAGACCAAGACTTGAAACCTTTGCAAACACTCAAATCACCTCTGTAGGTTTATTATTTAACTCTTGTAAGCTCTGTATTTTTGTCTGAGTCAACTATAGTAAGTACATCACCATCAATTTTAATTTCAGACTTAACAGGTGAGCCGTCTGATGATGAACCGATAAGTGACGCAAATCCCTCTATTTCAAGGGTTTTCTTATTAACCTTATATGAAAAAATGTCATTGAAGGTAGCAGTACTTTTCTTGTCTTCAAGCTCAAATGTAACCTTTACATTATCTGTGTTGAATGAAGAATTATTCTGACCAAGACCTGATGAAATAGCGTCATAAAGTACACCGCTTAAAAGTGTATATGTGCCGTTGTATGAGTCTTTTCCTGTATTTGTTTCACTTTCAAGAGTGAGAAGATCCTGATCATTTATAGTGAGCTTTAATGTCTGACCGTCATAGTCAATATACTGTTCGGGGAAGGTAAGTTCCTGATCACCGCTGCCCATGATGATATTTTTATCTTCAACGTGAATAATTGAAGAAGTATCCATGATGATATTGCCAGAGCCGTTTTCCTTGAATTCAAGATAACCCTTGTCAATTTCGCTTGAACTGATATCAGTTGCCTCCCATACGCCGACAATTTTTTTATCAAGTGAACCGCATGAAGTGCACATGCCTAAGCATAAAGCAGATGCAGTTACAAAAGAAATAACCTTTTTCATAATGAACCTCCGTATATAGAATATCATTTTAATTATAGCACATAAAATGCGTTATTTC
>JAKSQU010000148.1 GCA_024403965.1 Ruminococcus sp. | reverse complement strand
GTGACCCTCTGCTTGTAAGGCAGATGCTCTCCCAGCTGAGCTAAACCCCCACAACTTACATTCGCCATTGTTTTTGTTTTCGTCATGTCCCTGACGACAGATATTATTATACCACAGCATTTTACATTTGTCAAGCATTTTTTGAAAAAAATTTCAGATTTTTTTATTTTTCTGAAAAACGACGAAATACAGGCAAATTCTCAGTGTAAAAAATGAGAAATCAAGTCGTTTTTCAGAAAAAAATATTTATTTTTTATTTTTAACTTAAATATTTGCCGCACAAAAATATGAAATAAATGCATATCGGTTCAGCCGATTATTTCCTTTTCAAAAAGTCTCATAACATCAAGTTTGAGTGTTCTGTGTTCTTTCTTCTCAAGCATAGGGTCAGCTTCAAGAATTTCCCTTGCGCAGTTCTGTGCTTCATTCATAAGCTCCATGTCACAGGCTATGTCTGCAATTTTCAGAGTAGGAAGTCCGTGCTGTGCACTTCCGAAAAAGTCACCGGGTCCACGCATTTTCAAATCTTCTTCTGAAATTTTAAAGCCATCTGATGTAGATGACATTATCTTCATACGCTTTACGCAGTCATCTGAAACATTATCCGTAATGAGAATACATGTGCTTTCAAATTCGCCTCGTCCGACACGTCCCCTTAACTGATGAAGCTGTGAAAGTCCGAAACGTTCAGCATTTTCTATTACCATAACCGCCGCATTCGGCACGTCCACACCTACTTCAACTACCGTTGTGCATATAAGCACCTGTATTTCGCCGTCACGAAAGCTTTTCATTACCTTGTCCTTTTCATTAGGGCGCATTTTTCCGTGAAGAAGTGCAGTTGTGTAGCCTTTAAGGTCACCGTTTGCCGCTTCTTCTGCGTATGTCTTTACAGCATGAAGTTCACTTTCGCTTTCTTCAATCATCGGACATACAACATAAGCCTGTCTGCCTTCGTCAAGTCTCGCCTTTACAAATCCGAAGGCTCTGTGACGGAGTTTTCCTGTTACGGCATATGTGTTAACAGGCTTTCTGCCCTTCGGGAGCTGTTTTATCGCCGATATATCAAGGTCTCCGTAAATAATAAGCGCAAGCGTTCTCGGTATAGGAGTAGCTGACATTACAAGCTTATGCGGTGAATCACCTTTTTCAGCAAGTGCCGCTCTCTGTGCTACACCAAAGCGGTGCTGTTCATCGGTTATAACAAGTCCGAGTGCTTTGTACTCAACATCCTTCTGAATAATTGCGTGTGTTCCTACTATAACATTTATTTCACCCGAAACAATTTTTTCACGGAGCATTGCTTTTTTCTTCGGAGTAAGCGAACCCGTAAGCAGACAAACCTTCATTCCGAAAGGTTCAAGAAATGAAGAAAGTGTATTATAATGCTGTGACGCAAGAATTTCAGTAGGAGCCATAAGTGCCGACTGCAAGCCGTTTTCAGCCGCAAAATAACAAGCTGCCGCCGCAACAGCAGTTTTACCGCTTCCTACATCACCCTGTAAAAGCCTGTTCATAGGGATTTCTCTGCATAAATCAGAAATAATTTCTGATACAGCCTTGCTTTGACCTTCTGTAAGTTCAAACGGAAGTCCGTCTGTAAAAGGTTTAATACTTACGGAAGAATCCATTTTAAATGCCGTACTTCTTCTGCTCCTTGATTTCATAAGCGACATACCTATCTGAAGTTTAAGAAGTTCATCAAATGAAAGACGTCTTCTCGCCGCAGATACAGCGTCTTCGTCTGTCGGAAAATGAATATTTTCAAGCGCATAGTCAAGCGGACAAAGTCTGTATTTATTCAGTATATAGGAAGGCATTGTTTCAAAAGGCTCACGTTTCATCATTTCAAGAGCCTGTCGCATTGCAGTTCTCACGAGAGTAACAGAAAGCCCCTGTGTAAGCGGATAAACAGGCTGAATGAGCATTTTTTCACTTGAAGGGATATAAACAGGCGCCATAATTTCCTTGCGCAGAAAGTTTCCGTTTACCTTGCCGTGCATATAATAGGTTTCATTTTCTTTAAGTGCCTGAAAAGCATAGACATTATTGTAAACAACTATAAGAATATCATCAGTGCCGTCAGTTGCAAGCGCTTTGCATATTACAAGACCGCCCTTTATTCTCTGCGGAGCAAGTTTTTTCACAACTGTCAGTTTAAGCACATTATAGTCATTAAGCACAGCCTGTGAAACAGGCACAAAAGCACGATAGTCAAGATAGGCTCTTGGTATATGAAATATAAGTTCATACGGAGTACTTATACCGAGTTTTCGGTATTTTTCGCCCCTTGCGGTACCTACTCCCTTTAGTTTTTCAATGTCTGTAAAAAGTGATCCTAACATATTAACTTCCTTATACATAAATAGGGCGGACACAAAGTCCGCCCGGCATATTCAAAATAAGTTCAATACCGCATATAAGCACTACTGCACTATTGCACAGCAGAAAAATGCGTTATCGGGATAAATTATCTCTGCTCACAGATGAGCTTGATAGCTGTTCTTTCTTCGCCGTCGATATTAATATTAGCAAACGCAGGAATACAGATAAGGTCAATACCGATAGGAGCAAGATAGCCTCTTGCAATAGCAATAGCCTTAACAGCCTGGTTTGCAGCACCGGCACCTACAGCCTGAACTTCAACAGCCTTCTGTTCTCTGATTACTCCGGCAATTGCACCGGCAACTGAATTTGGTGATGATTTAGATGATACTTTTAAAATTTCCATGTTTAAGTTCCTCCTATGAGTAAAAATTATAGTACATATACTGCTGAAAACCCGTTAAAAGCCGGATGACAACCAATAAAAACAGGAACTGCACTGTATCAGATTCTGCCGATATTATCCCCTTTGATTAAGTTATCTTCCGCACTGATAATCTGAGCTTTTGTACTGATTTTATTATACATTATCACATTGGAAATTGCAAGTATTTAAAGCAAAGTTTGTAGATTATCTTATAATCAACCTCTCTATTTTGTGCGTTTTGCCACATTTCTCATCAAATTCTACTATAACTCCGCATAAAAAACATATACCACCCGCCTCAGTAAAGCGAACAGGCATATGAAAACGTAATTTATCTGTTACGGGTTTTATATCGACACCGAGACAGGATTTTTCCGGACCTGTCATTCCGGCATCAGTTATATAAGCCGTTCCGCCCTCAAGCACACATTCATCAGCGGTCTGAACATGAGTATGAGTACCGAGAACAGCAGTAACTTTTCCGTCGAGATAATAACCCATAGCCTTTTTTTCAGAAGTAGCCTCTGCATGAAAATCAACAATGATGTTTGGTATATCAATTTCAGCCAGAACCTCGTCAATTCTTGAAAACGGATTGTCAAGGGGTTCCATAAAAGCAGTGCCCATAAGATTAACAACAGCAACAGACCATGCGCCCATATCAGCAACACATACGCCCTTTCCGAAACAGCCGTCGGGGTAATTGACAGGACGTATAATAAATTCATTTTCAAAAACCGATGAAGATTCCTTTTTATGAAAAGCATGGTTGCCTGTTGTAATTATATCCGCCCCCGCCTTGAATATACAGTCAGCTGAAAAAGGAGTAATGCCGTTTCCCTTTGCCGAGTTTTCGCCATTTACAATAGTGATGTCAATATTATTATCCTTTTTGATTCTGCTTAGTTTTTTTGAAAGGAAATCACATCCGCTTTCACCTACAACATCGCCGATAAAGAGAAGTCTTTTCATTCAGATTCATTTCCTTTTTTTGGTTTTTTCTTACCGCCGAGATTAGTGTCATAGGAAACACCTGTACCCGGAAGACTTGCAGTCAGTTTTTTCTTATCATTCAGAGTAAGTCTGAAACTTTTTCCGCCTACGCTTATGCTGTAGCCTTTTTTGGTTTTGTTGATTTTAAGAAATTTGCCAAGCTTAATACTTTTTCTTATATTAAGTCCCATAAATAATCCTCCCGTCTGTTTTTACTTCTATGATCATACAACACTCATAATTATTTCGTCGGTCAAGCCGAGATTTATTCATTCGTATCATCCGTACCCCATCCCTTCGCTTGTCTTACTG
>JAKSQU010000147.1 GCA_024403965.1 Ruminococcus sp. | reverse complement strand
TCAATATCCGATTTCGCAGTAAGCATGAGAATGGGTGTGCCATTGTGCTTTTGTCTGATATGCTTTGCTACCTGAAAACCGTTCTGTTTCGGAAGCAACACGTCAAGTATGATTAAGTCATAAATGTTCAGCATTGCATAATCCTCACCGCTTTCACCGTCATTAACTGCGTCAGCTTCAAATCCCTTTGAGGTCAGCAAAAGCTTAATCGAATCAGCAAGTGTTTTCTCGTCTTCTATAATGAGTATTTTCATGCTATCACTCCTTTAGCTGTGGTACTATTATCATAATATAATATTGTGCTGAATTCAAGCTGAAATTTTCACATTTTCACATAGCTTTCATTCTTTCCGGTTTCATTTTCAGTTTCAATTCAGCAAATTACCGTATACTTGAATTATGAAAAGAGGTGATACCTGTGAATTTAAGACACGAAGTCAAGCACGAAATCAGCCTTGCTGATATGATTACAATAAGGCAGAGACTGAGTGCTGTTGCATATCCTGATGTACACGCAGCTGACGGAAAATATCTGATAAGAAGCCTTTACTTTGATAATATCAATGATAAGGCACTTAAAGAAAAAGTTAATGGATTAAATAAGCGTGAAAAATTTCGTATACGTTACTACAACGGTGATACGTCTGTAATTCATTTAGAGAAGAAAAGTAAATTTGACAGTCTGGGAAATAAGCAAAGTGCAAATCTCACAAAAGAACAGGCTCAGGCGATTGTTAAAGGAGATACAGACTGGATGATTGATTCTGAATTTTCTCTAATTCGTGAACTTTATACGAAAATGAAAAATCAGGGACTTGCCCCAAAAACAATTGTTGATTACACGAGAGAACCTTTTATTTTTCCTGCCGGAAATGTTCGTGTAACGATTGATTATAATATACGAAGCGGTATGAATTGTACGGATTTCCTTAATCCGAAATGCGTTACAGTTCCTGTTTCCGATTCAATTATTCTTGAAGTGAAGTGGGATGCTTTTCTTCCTGATATTATAAGGGATGCTGTTTCCCTTGCTGACAGACGTGAGGGAGCTTTTTCAAAATATGCCACCTGCAGAATCTATGGATAATATTAATAAGGAGCCAGTATTTATAATGAGTTTTAATGATATTTTTAAGTCGAATTTTTTAGAGAACATCACAAGCGTAAGCGTTCTTGATATGTTCATTGCAATTGTACTTGCATTTGGTCTTGGAATGTTTATTTTCCTTGTTTATAAGAAAACATATTCAGGCGTTATGTATTCTTCAAGCTTTGCAACAACTCTTGTTGCACTCACAATGATAACAACAGTGGTAATTCTTGCTGTTACAAGTAATGTTGTTCTTTCACTCGGTATGGTCGGCGCATTGTCAATCGTCCGTTTCCGTACGGCAATAAAAGAACCTCTTGATATTGCTTTTCTTTTCTGGTCAATTGCAGTAGGTATTGTCCTTGCTGCAGGAATGATTCCTCTTGCAGTCATCGGAAGTGTTATTATCGGTGTGATTCTTCTCATTTTTGTAAACCGCAAATCTCACACAAATCCTTACATTGTAGTAATACGTTGTGATGGAAACGAAAGTGAAAATAAAGCGAAAGCTCTTCTTGATACAAAGGTTGAAAAATGCGTCGTAAAGAGCAAAACTGCACAGAAAGGCTGTGTTGAGCTTAATCTTGAAATACGTCTCAAGGATGACAATACAGATTTTGTAAATGCGCTCAGCGATATAAATGGTGTAAACAGTGCTGTACTTGTCAGCTATAACGGCGATTATATGGGATAAGGTGAGAGAATGTCTGCACATAAAAACATAGATAAAATCTGCATCATAATTACTGTATTCACTTTGATTATCGGGCTTCTTTTCTGCAACGGAAGCTTGCTCGGAATTGAAACAACTGCACACGCAATAGGCTATGAAAACCGAATTTTTGATAATTCCAGGGTACATAAAATTGATATTGTCATCAATGACTGGGATGGATTTCTTGAGACCTGTGAGTCGGAACAGTATTCAGCGTGTAATCTTGTAATTGATGGCGAAGCTGTAAAAAATGTCGGTATTCGTGGGAAAGGCAATACATCACTTAGTTCAGTAAAGAATATGGACAGTAACAGATACAGCTTTAAAATCGAGTTTGACCAATATGAAAACGGAAATACTTATCACGGACTTGATAAGCTCTGCCTGAACAATATCATTCAGGACAACACATATATGAAGGATTATATTGCCTATACAATGATGTATAATTTTGGCGTTGATACTCCTCTTTGCAGCTACGTTGATGTGTCTGTAAATGGTGAAGAATGGGGACTTTATCTTGCTGTTGAAAGCGTTGAAGATTCATTTCTGAAACGCAATTATGGCGAACAATACGGCGACCTCTATAAGCCTGACAGTATGAGCTTTGGCGGCGGACGTGGTAATGGCATGGATTTTGATATGAAGGATTTCATGAATGATGAAAATTCAGGTGATTCTGAAAATAATAATTCAAGACCACAGATGAATTTTGGCGGTGGAAATATGCCGCCTGATTTTTCCGGTGGAGGAATTCCTGATTTCGGAAATGGTGAAATACCTGAAAACTTCAATCCTGATGAAAAATTCGGCGATGGCGGAATGCCTGATTTCGGCGGTGGCTTCGGTATGGGCAGTGATGATGTAAAACTGAAATATACAGATGATGAAATTTCAAGCTATTCAAATATCTTTAACAATGCAAAAACCACAGTAAATACGGCTGATAAAAAGCGTTTGATTAAATCCTTAAAAGCACTTTATGAGCAAAGTGACATTGAATCAATTGTTGATGTTGATGAAGTTTTAAGATACTTTGTTGTACATAACTTCCTTGTGAACGGAGACAGCTATACAGGTCAGATGATTCACAACTACTATCTGTATGAGAAAAATGGTCAGCTTTCAATGATTCCCTGGGATTATAATTTAGCTTTCGGTTCATTTCAGGGCGGATCTGCTACATCTTCTGTAAATTCACCGATTGATACACCTGTTTCATCAGGAAATATTAGCGACAGACCTATGGTTGCATGGATTTTCGATAATGAAGATTATACAGAGCAGTATCACCAGCTATTTAACGAGTTTATTAACAGTGTTGATTTTGAGAAATTCATCTCTGAAACAGCAGAAATGATTGATAAATATGTTCAAAATGACGCAACAAAGTTTTGTACTTATGAAGAATTTCAAAAAGGTGTTGAAACAATCAAGCAGTTCTGCAAACTTCGTTCAGAAAGCATAAAGGGACAGCTTGCAGGTACAATTCCTTCAACCTCAGAGGGACAAAAAAACAGTTCCACATTAATTGATGCATCAGACATTAATACCTCTGATATGGGAACGATGAATATGGGTGGCGGAGGCCCTGGCAGAGATTTTGAGGGCAGGAAAAACTTCGGAAGGAATCGCAATTCAGATAACTCTGAAGAAAGCTCCAGCATCAGAATCACAAATACGAGCAGTTTAAGATTTGAAAATGTTGCTAATCAGCAACAGGATTTTAGTGAAAAAATGACTTCAGGAGATTTTGATCCGAATAATATTCCAAATGGCTTTAACCCGAATAATATGCCTGAAGGTTTCGACCCTAATAATATGCCTGACGGATTTGCTCCCAATAATATGCAGGGGGGATTCAAATCTGATGAAAATGTGTCAGAATCTGAAAAATCTGATAATCCCGAAAACGACAAACTTCAGAATAATCGTGGTGACAGACCTCAGATGATTGACTTTAATCCAAATGGAAGTTCGAGAACAAATACCTCTTCTGCATGGATTCTTCTCGGAATTTCAGCAGCAGTTCTTCTCGGCGGTCTCGGATTTGCATTTAAGTTTAAAAGATAATATTATTAAAAAATAGCCACCTTCAATAAGGTGGTTATTTCTTTGTGTGTCGGGCATGACACACAGCCAGTCGGTGAAAGTCCGGCCACAGGTATTTACCGCCAAGTGTAGTGAACCACAAGTCGAAAGCCGCGAGGCTGGGATGGAGGAAGTGGTGTAGCGATTCTTTCACGACCACGAACAGAAATCTGATATAAGGCCAGTCTTATGTTTATTCTGAATTATGTACTTAATGTCAGATGCAATAAAATTTTT
>JAKSQU010000146.1 GCA_024403965.1 Ruminococcus sp. | reverse complement strand
GTAGTATAATTTGTAGGGGCGGCGTTTCGCCGCCCGAAGATACACAACACCAAATCACGAAAAAACAATAAAACACGAAAACGGGCGGCGAAACGCCGCCCCTACATCAAATGCATATACCAAAACAAAACGGAGAGAACAAAAAAGTTCTCTCCGTTATTTTCATATTAAATTACAAGTCCATATTTAAAAAAGTCGAGCGAAAGCAGACTACTCTTTCGCAGAGAATGGAGCGAACGCAGTGAGCGTGAGCGTGGCAAACGGGCGGAGGTACTCCGCCGAAAGCAGATTACTCTTTCCCTGTGAGTAACGAGTGAAACGAGTGAGAGCGTGGCTCGCCAGCGCAGGCTCTGCGCTTATGTTCTGTAGAATTTTCTGTTCATTTTGCCGTTGTAGGTTCTTGCAACTTCGTCAACTTCTTCAATCTTCTTAGGTGTCTTGTAAGGCTCAAGGCTGTGTGAAAGCTGTCGGCGGATTTCATTTGCATCCATAGTGCCTTTTTCTTTCATTACAACAAGAAGTTTAAGTGTATTGCCGTAAAGCTCACTTTTCTCTGCAATACAGATACAGTCCTTTATTCCGTCAATGCGGATTGCGGCAGACTCAACTTCTTCGGGTGCAACCTTAAGTCCGCCTGTGTTGATAACATCATCAGCACGTCCCCTTACAAATACAAAGCCGTTTTCGTCAACGTAGCCGAAATCATTTGTATATACTATGCCGTCTTCGAGAATTTCAGCTGTAAGCTCGGGCTCGTTGTAATAGCCTTTCATCACCGAATTACTTCTGAATGCAAGCTTGCCCATGTTTTCCTTAGATGATTTTATAGGCTTACGCTCGTCATCAACTACAATTGCTTCGGTATTCGGCAAAAGCTGTCCTATGCAGTATTCAAGACCTGTCTGCTTGTTGAAAACAAGGTTTGAGAGAATGCCTGCTTCGGATGAGCCGTATGCGTTGTGGAAATTCGTATTAGGGAGCAGTTTCATTGAAAGCTCCTTGTCGTGCTCAAGCAATGGTGCTGTACCGAGCTTTATATCACCTATTCTGTCAGCATATTCTGCGAATTCATCGGGTACCATAGTAAGAAGAATTCGGAGATTTGCAGGAACGAGTGAAAGGAGAAGTTTTTCACACGGATAGTCGAGCGCCTTGAAATATGTCTTTAAATCAGCCATTCCACGAAGAATATAGACTGTACCGCCGCTGCGGAGCATACCGCCTGTTTCCCATATGCCCTTTGCGTGATTAAGCGGAGTAGGTGTAATAAGCACACCATGCTCAGCGTAATATTTCATATCAAGGAAATCAGCGATTTTCTGTTCAGATGCCGCCATTGCTCTGAATGAAATTTCAACACCCTTTGATGCACCTGTTGTGCCTGTTGTAAACATGATAATCTGTGTGTCATTTTCAGACGGAAATTCAAGACCGCTCATGTCATCAGCAAGCGAGATGCTTTCTGAACGAATTTCCTTCATTGAGAAATATCTGAGATTATCGGGCAAATCCTTCATGGAAGCTCTTTCGGAAATAACAGTTTCGGCTTTCAATTTTGCGGCAACTTCTGCTGTTGAAGTGGACGGCATATTCTGTTCAAGAGCACATGGAACAGCGCCTGCAAGCTGTAATCCGTAATAGCAGATTAAATAGCTCGGACTCTGTGCAGCCTTTATGGCAGCCATATCACCCTTATTTATGCCGTTATTTCTGAAAAAATGTGCAGCTCTGCAAATTTCTTTCCAGAATTCTGAATATGTAAGCTGTTCTTTATCTGACGCAACAGCAATTCTGTCTGATTTTGTAGATGCGTAATCTGAAATTACGCTGAGAATTGTATTATTCATTTTTTCTCCTTTATAGCATATATTAAGCTCTACAATTATAGCATATAGGAAAGAATAAATCAATTCGTAAGCTGTGAGAATATAACAAATACAATCTGTATTTTTTATGCATACTATACAGATGATTATAGAGTATACTTACTGCATAATTAAAACTGTTGAAAACGTACATCTTGAACAAACATAAAAATTTGATGTTGATTTTATACTTTGTGAATGTTATAATTAATATGTATAACTTACTGAAATTGTATGTATTTTCAGTATGAATAAAGGAGATTACATTATGAACATTCGTGAATTACAGGATGAAATCATCCGACTCAAAAAGGAAACAAACACAGCTGTTCTCGCTCACAGCTATCAGGCAAGAGAAATCGTTGAAATCGCTGATTTCACAGGCGACAGCTACAAATTAAGCGTTGACGCATCAAAGGTTGAAAATGACAATATCCTTTTCTGCGGAGTTCATTTCATGGCTGAAACTGCTAAAATGCTCTCACCACAGAAAAGAGTTTATCTTGCAAATAAAAACGCAGGCTGTCCTATGGCTGAACAGATGGATAAGAAAATGATTTCTATGATTAAGGAATCAGAACCCGACAGAACTGTTGTTGCTTATATCAATACTACTGCATCACTTAAAACTGTATGTGATGTATGCGTTACATCATCAAGTGCGCTCAAAATCGTTAATGCTATTGAGAATGACAAGATTCTCTTTATTCCTGACTGCAATCTCGGTGACTTTGTAAAGAGAAACTGTCCTGACAAGGATATAAAGCTTTTACAGGGCGGATGTCCTACTCATGCGGCTGTTACTGTAAAGGAAGTTATGGCGGCTAAGGCTGAACATCCTGACGCTCTTTTCCTTGTTCATCCTGAATGTACTCCTAAGGTTGTTGAGCTTGCTGATTATGTCGGTTCAACATCCGGTATTGTGAATTTTGCGAAAAATTCAGACGCAAAGGAATTTATCATAGGTACAGAAACATCTATCGCAGAGCATCTGCAGTATGACTGTCCTGACAAGAAATTTTTCCCTGTTACAAAGGATATTGTCTGCCGCAATATGAAGATTACAACTCTCCCCGATGTTTACCGTTCACTTTTAAGCATTAAGAACGGCGGAGATGAAGCGTTTGAAATTCTTATGTCAGACGAGCTTATCAGTGATGCTAAAAAGTGCATTGACGAAATGATAAGAATGGGCGGCTGATATGACAGAAATCGTTGAAAAGCTGTATAAAACAGGTGACCTTTCAGACAGTGAACTGAAATCACTTATTGAGTGCGGTGACGAAAAAACAGCTGAGCTTTTAAGAAAATATGCAGACGAAACAAGACAGAAACATTACGGCAAAAAGGTGTTTCTGCGTGGTCTTATCGAAGTTTCATCATACTGTAAGAATGACTGTCTTTACTGCGGTCTGAGACGTTCAAATAAAAATGCAGAGCGTTACAGATTAAGCAGAGAAGAAATACTTTCATGCTGTGAAACAGGCTATGAACTCGGTTTCCGTACATTTGTAATGCAGGGCGGAGAAGACAGCAGTTTTACAGATGATTTTATGTGTTCGCTGATTAGTGAGATACGTCAGAAATATCCCGATTGTGCAATAACGCTTTCACTTGGTGAACGCTCATATGAAAGCTATAAGCGAATGAAGGATGCGGGTGCTGACCGCTATTTACTGCGTCATGAAGCGGCATGCGGTGAACTTTATTCAAAACTGCACCCGTCGGAAATGAGCCTTGAAAACCGCAAAAATTGTCTGAAAAATCTGAAGGAACTCGGTTATCAGACAGGTGCGGGATTTATGGTAGGTGCGCCGTATCAGACAACTGAAAACATAATAGAAGATTTACGTTTTTTACAGGAATTACAGCCGCAGATGATAGGCATAGGTCCGTTTATTTCACATCATGATACAGAATTTGCAGAATGTGAAAACGGCTCACTTTACCTTACTTTAAGGCTTTTGGGCATAATCAGACTTATGTTTCCGAAGGTACTTCTGCCTGCAACAACTGCACTCGGCACAATAAATCCGCAGGGACGTGAACTTGGTCTGAAAACAGGCTGTAATGTTGTAATGCCTAATCTTTCTCCTGTAAAGGTAAGGAAGAAATATGACCTTTATGACAATAAAATATGCACAGGTGAAGAGTCTGCAGAGTGCAGGGGATGTCTTGAAAGACGTGTTAATTCAGCAGGATATGAGATTGTATCTGAACGTGGTGACTTTATCAAATAAAAAAAGAAAAATGCGGCGAAGCCGCCACACACCAGAGTCCAGAGAGGTGTAGAC
>JAKSQU010000145.1 GCA_024403965.1 Ruminococcus sp. | reverse complement strand
GGCAGTCTGATTCAGTGCGCCCTGTGACTGATAATTGAATATATTTCTATGTCTCCGCTGTATTGTGGAGACTTTTTCTTTACACATCGTTGATGAATTGTGATTTGTGCGGTGTTGCCATAAATTTAATCTTGAAATATCCATGATAGTATGCTATAATTATACTGAGTATATATATAATGAAATGAATGAAGGTTTATATAAAATAAACTACAGGAGATGTTGTACACAATGAAAAATCTTATTAATAATTTCACATTCAGAAAAATAGCACTGTCTGTAGCTGATATGTTTATTATCATTATGGCTGCTGTGCTTACTAATACATTTTTAATGGAATCAAGGAAATATCTGCTGCAAACAGCCGTTCTGGGAATAATTTGCTGTTTTTTTGCGTTGTTTTTCTGCGGCGCATATACTAAAATGTGGAGATACTTCAAATTAAAGGATTATATTTCCTGTGTGGCAGGTATAATTGTCGGAATTTCAGCAAGTACGGTTATTTATTATGTAATAACAAACAAGCTGATGATTAATTATGCACTTGTTCATGCATCATGGTCTCTTATAGGAGTGTGTTTGTTCAGATTCATTTTTCACAGTGTTTTTATTGATTTAACTGAAATGGGTATGAATGATGCAAAGAGAAAACGTACTCTTATTGTCGGCGGCGGTCTTCTGAGTTCGACTCTTCTAAAAGAAATAAACACGATGCATTCTCTGAACAAAAACAGTAATTCAACAACCATTAATCCCATTTGTATTGCTGATGATGATATAAGAAAAATCGGCAAAGAAGTCGAAGGTGTCAAAATTGTAGGCAAAACTGCGGAAATTACGGAAATAGCAAAAAAACATAATATAGAACAGATTATATTTGCTATTTCTGTATGCAGTGCAGATGACAGAAAAAGAATTCTTGATATCTGTTCTGAAACTCAGCTGCCCGTAAAAATTCTTCCGTCTCTCAATGATTTGATACACGATGAGAATAAACCGCAGTTACTCAATCAGATAAGAGATATAAAGGTTGAGGATTTACTCGGTCGTGACCCGATACGATTTGATAATCAGAATATCAAAAATTTTATCAGCGGAAAGGTATGCATGGTAACGGGCGGCGGCGGTTCAATCGGTTCAGAACTTGTACGTCAGATTGCCAAATATTCACCCAAACAGGTAATTATTCTTGATATATATGAGAATAATGCATATGATATTCAGCAGGAACTTCGTATGGAATTCGGAAATTCACTGAATTTCGTTACACTTATTGCATCAGTTCGTGATTATTTCCGAATGAATCAGATTTTTGAGAAATATAAGCCGCAGATTGTTTTTCATGCGGCAGCGCACAAGCACGTTCCTCTTATGGAGGATTCTCCTATGGAGGCAATCAAGAATAATATCAGAGGTACATTTAATACAGCAAGTCTTGCACAGTTCCATAATGTTGAGAAATTTGTTATGATTTCCACAGATAAAGCTGTAAATCCGACTAACTGCATGGGTGCATCAAAACGCTGCTGTGAAATGATTGTACAGTATCTTTCTCAGCAGAATGAAAGCAAAACAGAATTTGTAACTACACGTTTCGGAAATGTACTCGGTTCAAATGGTTCGGTTATTCCGCTTTTCAAAAGACAGATTGAACAGGGGAAACCTGTTACAGTAACTCATCCCGATATTATAAGATATTTTATGACAATACCTGAGGCGGTAAATCTTGTTCTTGAGGCTGCATCCATAGCAAACGGCGGAGAGATTTTTGTGCTCGATATGGGCAAACCGGTTAAAATCCTAACCCTTGCGGAAAATCTTATCCGTATGTATGGAAAAGTCCCTTATGAAGATGTTGAGATTAAATTTACAGGTCTTCGCCCCGGTGAAAAATTAAAGGAAGAACTTCTTATGAATGAAGAAGGACTCCAGAAAACAGAAAACAAGCTTATTTTTATAGGAAAACAGATAGAAATTGATGAAAACAGCTTTGCAGAAAGACTATATACTTTATGTAATGCGGCTGAGAAGAATGATGAGACAGTGGCAATACAGGCACTTCATGATATGGTACCTACATTTGTTACACCTGAAGAATTCAACAGCAGAATGATAAAAGAGAAAGAAAATACAGAAAATAATCAAAGTGAAAATGGTTAATATATTCTGAAAGGAAAAATGAAATGATACCACTTACACTGATTCAGATGATTTTAATTGATATTCTTGCAATATCAGGATTTTTTGCAGTATTGCAGTTAGTTAATGCCAGAGCAAAGTCGTCTTACTTTGCCGAAAGATTTGTCTGGCTGATTGATTTTATAGTTTTTGCACTTTACTCTTTCGGCTGCTACATAATCGGAACAATTTATGTATTTGCAGACTACGATCCTTTTGTGATATACTTTTTCCTTGTAGTAGGAGTGGGAATACTTCTTGTTATGTTTGTGCGCTACTGCTACAAAAACAGAGATACAATGAGCGGAAAGCATATTGCTCTTTTTTTCATTTATTTCATAGGTCTGATGTATGTAACACTTTTCACCCGTATAGGTTCATTCTATTCGGGCGTAGAGGTAATGCCTTTTGATGATGTACAGAGAGCCGTCGAAATCGGAGATGTTTCACTTGTAAAGCATATGCTGCTGAATGTTGTTCTCTTTATTCCGTTTGGTTATCTCATTCCGTCAATGAATCCGACTAAGCTCAGAAAATGGTCGGTTGCAATGCTTGGCGGTATCATTGTAAGTACATTGATTGAAGGCACACAGCTTACAGTTCATCTCGGAGAATGTGATGTTGATGATATTATAGCAAATACATTCGGTTCGGTGGTCGGATATATTCTTGTAAGATTTGTATGGAGAGTAAATAAAAACTGGAAAATATAAGGCAATAAAGGAGTATAAATATGAAGAGTTCTGTAATAGGAACAATTGCTGTTATGGTTATTGCAGGCGCAATGCTTATCACACTTGCGCCCGACACATTATCTATAATAGTAGTTTCTCTTATGTGCGCAGCAATAGCTGTAGGTATGGTAATAGGCATAATACCTATGATACTGTGTGCAATTGGTTTTAAAACAGCAAGACTCTCAATCAAGGAAATGCTTGGTGTACAGTCTGCTGAATCATGGATAACTGTATTCAAAAACGATTCACTTTTCAGAAACAAAAAGCTTGACAAGATATTCAGCGAATACAAGTCTAAGGTCGAAGAACAAAAAGACCATGACGAAATCGAAAGTGATATTGAAGAATATATAAGTGAAGATGTACTATATGTAAGAACATGGCAGGGACTTGTTTTACAGGTGCCGGGTACACTTACAGGTCTCGGAATTCTCGGTACATTCATAGGACTTATCACAGGTATAAGCGGTATCGGATTCAGTTCGGTTGAGGCAACTCTCGAAAGCGTAACAGTTCTTCTCAATGGTATTGAGCTTGCATTCTATACATCAATTGCGGGTGTAATTCTTTCAATAGCATTTAACATAATTAACCGAATCGCATGGAATACTCTTCTTAGAGAACACAGCTATTTTATTGATACTTTCCATAAAGAGATTATTCCTTCAACGGAAGAACAGGAAAGACTTAAAAATCAGCTTAATATGAAGAGAATTATTTCACGTCTTGACAGAATTCCGAAATCTTCTGATTTTTCACTTTCAGCAGACGGAAATATGATTGTTAATTCTGCAAAGGAACAAACAATGATGCCGCAGATTCGTGAAGGTATCAAACGTGGAGAATTTTTATTCTATGTACAGCCTAAAATGGATCTGACTACAAGGAAGATATGCGGCGGTGAGGCACTTGTACGATGGAAACACGAAACACTCGGACTTCTCACACCTGCATCATTCGTTTCACTGCTTGAACAGAATGGATATATAGTAAGACTTGATTCATATATCTGGGAGCAGGTATGCAGACAAATCAGAGAATGGATAGATGCAGGTAAAAGACCTGTGCCTATTTCAGTAAATATATCTAAAACTGACCTTCTTGCAATGGATGTCGTGGCATTTTTTGAAAGTATGATTGCCAAATACAAGATTCCGCCGCGTTCACTCGATCTTGAAATAGCTAAAAATGCATATGTTCAGAATCCCGGAATAACAAGGGAAACAGCAGGCGCACTCAGAAGACTCGGATTCAAGGTAATTATGGACGGCTTTGACGGTGACTTTATTTCAGTTAATATGCTTGAAGATACAGAGGTTGATTCAC
>JAKSQU010000144.1 GCA_024403965.1 Ruminococcus sp. | reverse complement strand
CGCCGCAGATGAAGCATACTCATATCAAAAGTGGTATCAAAATCTTTGACTATCCCCACACGATACGGTGATTAATATGTTTTTGATATCAGTTTTGATACTAATGCTTTGATAATGAGTATGGATAATAGCTACAAATCATTTTTGAATAATTCGTTTTTTCTATTGAAATTATTGTCATTTTATGATACAATAGTAAATATAATAATCAAAAGATAAACGGAAATATTCAAATTGTAAATTGTGGCTTACGCGGTAAAGTGATAATTTACTACGTTACGTGAATTATTCTATATCTCTTATCGCTTGTCAAGAAATTTGACGCAATTTACTATAAATTCGTGTATATTCGCTAAAAGTTCGAAGGATTTGTTATGAACTATGACGCATTTAAAGAAAGATGCGATGCAAAAAATCTTACGCCTACAGCTGTTGTAAAAGAGTTGGGCATTAGTAAGGCAAATATCACTAACTGGAGAAACGGTGGAAATCCAAGTGTTGAAGTTCTTGTAAAACTTGCAGACAAACTTGATTGCAGCGTCGATTATCTGCTTGACGTACAGAAAACACCTCAGCGTACATCCGATATGTTTTGGGATAAGGCTTTGAAAGGAATGCTTTCAACTCCTGCAAGAACTTTCAGTTTACGCAGTGGTACTCGTCTTTCAGATGCAGAGCTTTCTCCGATAGCTTCATATGTAAACGCTGAGATTTCATATCTCAGTAATGACGATAATCTTGAATTCACTCCTGTTGCTCCAGACAGAGATTCTGTACTTGATGAGAATGTCCTTTTTGATGTTCTTGAAATTATGGATAACTGTGCAGCCGATGGTGCATATCGGTCCGTTCAGGTTCAGATCTCCCGTATTATCATTTCCAATTTTGCAAAAATCGGTATTACTCGTGAAGATCTTCAGGATGAACACCTTGATCAGAAAAAGATCGACTATATCTATTCCGGTAAGTCAATGGGCATTCTCTCTCAGGGATATGGATTTAATTTCTCTGACTTAACCTACCTCAGAAAGAAACTAAAAGTCTCTTTTTCTTTTATGTTTACGGGAATAAAATAATGTACGATAAAAATCAGGAAAGGAGAAATCACAATGCTTAAACCGGGCTTATATGAGCAAGTCATAAACAAGGATATTTCTGAAAAGCTGGATACATCAGAACAGATCATTGATAAACGTGAAATTGACAAAGCGGAAGCACCACAGATCCTTTCAGGCTATCTGAGTGAAATTATTGAAAAAGGTCTGTCTCGATTCGGAAGTGATGATATCGAGAAAAAGCTTGAGCTTGCAAATAAAATTGTAAAGGCAATTACTGAAACGACTGGTGATAGCGAGTTCGACGGTATGAGTCTCGAAGAACGAGCAGAGCAGTTACTTGCTGTTGCCGAAATGAAAAACAATGCTGATTCTGTAAAAAATAAAATAACCATGCTACGCCCTGAAACTTCAATGGCAACAAGTTCTCTTTTCACAGGTGCGGTACATGAACCACAGATGATGTCAGAGCTTAAAAAAGAAATTCTCTCAGCTGACAAGATTGATATGCTTGTTTCTTTCATTAAATGGAGCGGACTTGTTCTTATCATTGACGAGCTGAAAGAATTTACTGAAAACGGCGGTAAGCTTCGTGTAATCACAACATCATATATGGGTGCAACTGATGTGAAAGCTGTTGAAGAACTCAGTAAGCTTCCAAACACAGAGATAAAGGTTTCATACGATACCCAGAGAACACGACTTCACGCTAAATCATACGTTTTTTATCGTGAAACAGGCTTTACAACTGCTTATGTAGGTTCTTCAAATCTCTCAAATGCAGCTCTTTCAAGCGGTCTGGAATGGAATCTGAAAATTACTGCACATGACCAGCCACATACAATCAGAAAAATAAATGCAACCTTTGAAAACTACTGGAACAGTACGGATTTTTCCACATATTCGGCTGATGACAGAGAACATCTTTTACAGGCGTTAAAAGCTGAAAAGCATCACTCAGATAACAGTGACTACAGCTTTGATATACGCCCGTTTTCATATCAGCAGGAAATTCTGGACAAGCTTAATGCTGAACGTACAATCAGAAATCACTATAAAAATCTTGTCGTTGCGGCTACAGGTACAGGTAAAACCGTTATTTCTGCATTTGATTACAAGCGTTTCAGAAATGCAAACGGCGGACGTGCCAGACTTCTCTTTGTTGCCCATAGAAAAGAAATTCTGAAACAGAGTTTAAAGTGTTTCAGAGGAATTCTGCATGATGCAAATTTTGGTGAGCTTTTCTATGGCGGAGTTACTCCGAGCAGTTTTGATGCTCTTTTTATTTCAATAGATACTTTCAATTCACAGGAATTTGATAGAAAGACTACTCCCGATTTTTATGATTTTATTATCGTGGATGAGTTTCATCATGCTGCTGCACCAACATATCAGAAATTACTGGAATACTATAAGCCTAAAATACTTCTTGGTCTGACTGCTACTCCTGAACGTATGGACGGCAAGGATGTTCTGACTTACTTTGATAACAGAATTGCGGCTGAAATCCGTCTCCCGGAAGCGATTGACCGAAAACTGCTCTGTCCTTTCCATTATTTCGGAATATCAGATGAAGTGGATTTGCAGAATGTGAAATGGTCTCGTGGCGGATATGATAAAACTGCACTTTCCAACGTGTATACAGGAAATGATGTTCGTGTAATGCTGATTCTGAGACAGCTTAACAAATATGTGGCTGATATGGATAATGTCAAGGGACTCGGTTTCTGCGTATCTAAAGCTCATGCTGAGTATATGGCTCTGCGTTTCAATGACAGCAATATACCGTCAATTGCATTGACTTCTGAAAGCACTAACGACGAAAGAAATACAGCTCAGACACGTCTTGTAAATGGCGAAATAAAGTTCATTTTCACTGTTGATTTGTATAATGAAGGTGTGGATATTCCCGAAATAAATACAGTTATGTTTTTGCGACCGACAGAATCACTTACAGTATTTTTACAACAGTTAGGACGTGGTCTGCGTCTGAGTGAGGGCAAAGATTGTCTGACTGTTCTTGATTTTATCGGACAGGCTCACAGAAAATATAACTTTGAATCCAAGTTTTCAGTACTTATCGGAAACACCAAGAAAAGCGTGAAAGAGGAAATTGAGCAAGGATTTCCGCTTATGCCGAAGGGCTGTTATATCAAGCTTGAAAAACAGGCTCAGAGCTATATTCTTGATAATATCCGTCAGACTGTCGGCAGTAGAAATGCTATTGTAAGACGTCTGGAAACATTTGCAGAAGATACGGGAAAAGAGCTTAATCTTAACAATTTCCTTGATTATTACAATCTTGAAATCAGTTCGATTTATGCAACAAAATACAGCTTCGCAAGACTTTGTGTAATGGCTGGAGTTAAGGAAGATTTCAGCGAACCACTTGAAGAAATAATTTCTAAGGCTTTGCCACGTTTATCATACATTGACTCACACAGACTGATTGAATTTGTAGCTGACTATCTCCCGAAAATAAAGGAATACAGCATTGATGATTTCAGTGAAATACAGATTAAAATGTGGCAGATGCTACAGTTTACAATATGGCAGAAATCATGGGAGGACTGTGGCTTTACAGACCTTCTGGACGGATTCAGACAGCTTGCAGATTCTCCTGTTATGCTGAATGAGATCCTGGAACTGATTTACTATAAATACGATAAAATCGACTTTATTGATGAACCTGTTGACGTTCCTTTTGAATGTCCGCTTGATGTTCATTGCACTTATACCCGAGATCAAATTCTTGTTGCACTTGACTTTATGAAACCATCAACTGTTCGAGAGGGAACAAAATTTATTGAGGATAAAAAAACAGACCTTCACTTTGTGACACTGAATAAATCTGATAAAGATTACTCGCCGACAACAATGTACAATGATTATTCTATCAATGAAACGCTGTTCCACTGGCAGAGTCAGAGCACTACAACTCCTCAGAGCAAGACAGGTCAGCGCTATATGAATCACAATAAACAAGGCAGTAACGTTATGATATTTGTACGTGAATATAAGAACGGGAAACTTGGTGCATCACCTTATACATTCCTCGGACTTGCTGATTTCGTAAGCAGTGAAGGTTCTAAACCGATGAATGTCGTATGGAAACTGAGAAAGCCGATTCCTGCTAAATACCTCAAAAAGACAAGTCAGATGGCGGTTGTTTGATATGACACGATTAAGCA
>JAKSQU010000143.1 GCA_024403965.1 Ruminococcus sp. | reverse complement strand
CCCCTCGCACACCCTCTGCCAGAGAGGTCTACACCTCTCTGGACTCTGGTGAGTGATGGCTTCGCCGCATCTTTAATTTTTTTAATGGGGTAATGATATATGGAAAAAAAGGAAATCAAACAATATCTTATAATCGCACTGCTTGCTGTGATTGTATGCGTAACAGTTCAGAATTTCGGACTTGTCACCGCTTTTCTCAATCTCGCTGTAGGCGCTTTAAAGCCTATGGTACTCGGTACTGTAATCGCCTATATTTTCAACATAATTATGGGCACATTTGAAAAGCGTTATTTTCCGAAAAGCGACAAAAAATTCGTCAGAGTTTCAAGAAGACCTGTGTGTCTCGCTCTTTCATTTCTGATTACTATTGCTATTCTTGCGCTTTTGCTTTATATTGTACTTCCTGAAATCGCAAATGCATTCAGTGTACTGTATAAGAAAATACCGCCCGAATTTGCACGTCTGCAGAAGTTTGCCGTTGATACTCTCAGAGAATTCCCTGAGATACAGGAAAAAATCAAATCAATCAATTTCAACTGGGAGTCAATTCTCTCAAAGGCATCTTCTTTCCTTACAACAGGTGTTGTAGGTATTGTAAGCTCTGCTGTTGACTTTATCAGCGCTCTTACATCATCAGTTACAAATATATGTCTTGGTGTGGTATTCGCTATTTATGTACTCATACGCAAGGATAAGCTCATTGCAGACTCAAAACGCATAAGCAAAGTTTACATGAAAAAGGAAAAAGTAAAAAAGCTCTCTCATATCTATCATGTAACAAATGACACATTCCGCAGTTTCATTATCGGACAGTCAATGGATGCGCTCATTCTCGGTTCGCTTTGCTTTATCGGTATGAAAATACTTCATCTCCCCTATGCCGCAATGTCTGCCGCTCTTGTCGGAGTTACAGCATTTATTCCTATTGTGGGTGCATTTATCGGTGCAGGTGTAAGCGCATTTATTATTCTCACGGAAAATCCCGTGCAGGCTCTTGTTTTCCTTATTATGCTTGTTGCAATACAGCAGATTGAAGGAAATATAGTTTATCCTAAGGTTGTCGGCTCATCTGTCGGACTTCCCGGTATATGGGTGCTCGTTGCTGTTACAGCAGGCGGCGGATTATTCGGAATTCTCGGTATGATAATCGGCGTTCCGCTTACGGCGGCTGTGTATAAGCTTTTCTTTGAAAATCTTGAAAACAAGGAAAGAGAAATCGAAAAAATGAATGCTGAAAGAAACAGAAAACGCAATAACAGACGACGTTCAAAGCCGTCAGGAAACAGAAATCAGCAGAATCAGCCGAAAAAATAATAAATTCTCTTAAATTCACAAATTGGCTGAACAAGGTTATATTTTTTTGTAGCTTGATTTTTGATAACATCTTAATTTAACGTAAAACAGGGAAAAAGAGCATTTGATTCTTTTTCCCTTTTGTTTATTATTTATTTATTTTAACACAAAAACGCTTTTTTTGCACTTTTTGGCTTTTTGGGTAATTGACAAACAAATCACAATGTGATAATATAACAATTGGTCAAAATAATAATATGTATAACTGGAAAGGAGCTCTTTGTAATGATTAATACATGGGCAAAGGAATGGGACGGTTTTAAAGAAGGCAGATGGTCTACAACATCTGTAAACGTCAGAGATTTTATCAAGTTAAACTATACTCCGTATGAGGGCGATGACAGCTTCCTCGCACCTGCTACAGAAGCTACAAAAAAGCTTTGGGAACAGGTAATGGATCTCACTCGTCAGGAAAGAGAAAACGGCGGTGTTCTCGATATGGATACTGACATTATCTCAACTATAACTTCTCATGGTGCTGGTTATCTTAACAAGGATCTTGAACAGATAGTAGGTCTTCAGACAGACAAGCCTTTCAAGCGTTCACTTCAGCCTTTCGGCGGTATCAGAATGGCTCAGACTTCATGCAAGTCTTATGGCTATGAAGTTTCACAGAACGTTGTTGATATTTTCACAAAGTACAGAAAAACACACAATCAGGGCGTTTTCGATGCTTACACACCTGAAATGAAGCTCGCTCGTCACTCAGCTATTCTCACAGGTCTTCCTGATGCATACGGCAGAGGACGTATTATCGGCGACTACAGAAGAGTTGCTCTTTATGGTATCGACCTTCTTATCGAAGACAAAAAGCATCAGATTGATACATCACTTATCCGTATGACTTCCAAGAACATCAGACTCCGTGAAGAGCTTGCTGAACAGGTTCGTGCTTTACAGGAACTCAAGGAACTCGGAAGAATCTACGGCTGCGATATTTCAAAGCCTGCTGCAACAGCTAAGGAAGCTGTACAGTGGCTCTACTTTGGTTACCTTGCTGCTGTTAAGGAGCAGAATGGTGCTGCTATGTCACTCGGACGTACATCAACATTCCTTGATATCTTCATTCAGCGTGACCTTGAAAGAGGCATCATCACAGAAGAACAGGCTCAGGAACTTATCGACCAGTTCATCATGAAGCTACGTATCGTTAAGTTTGCAAGAACTCCTGAATACAATTCACTCTTCTCAGGTGACCCGACATGGATTACTGAATCAATCGGCGGTGTTGACGTTGACGGTCATCACTTCGTTACAAAGAACAGCTTCCGTTATCTCCATACACTCGACAACCTTGGTACAGCTCCTGAGCCGAATATGACAGTTCTCTGGTCAAAGAAGCTCCCAAGAGCATTCAAGGAATACTGTGCTAAAATGTCAATCAAGACATCTTCAATCCAGTACGAAAACGACGATATGATGAGAGTTGTACACGGCGACGACTATGCAATTGCCTGCTGTGTATCTTCAATGAGAGTCGGCAAGGAAATGCAGTTCTTCGGCGCAAGAGCAAACCTTGCAAAATGTCTCCTTTACTCAATCAACGGCGGTGTTGACGAAAGACTCGGTATCCAGGTAGGTCCTAAGTTCAGACCTGTTGATTCAGAATACCTTGATTACGATGATGTATGGGCTAAGTATCTCGACATGATGGAATGGCTTGCAGGTCTTTATGTAAATACACTCAACGTAATTCACTATATGCACGATAAGTACAGCTATGAGCGTATTCAGATGGCTCTCCACGACAGAGATGTAAAGCGTTACTTTGCAACAGGTATCGCAGGTCTTTCAGTTGTTGCTGACTCACTTTCTGCTATCAAGTACGCTAAGGTTAAGCCAATCCGCAAGGATATCGAAATCAAGGACAAGGAAGGCAATGTAATCGACGTTGCCAAGAATGTTGTTGTTGATTACGAAGTTGAAGGCGACTTCCCTAAGTACGGCAACAACGATGACAGAGTTGACTCTATCGCAGTTATGGTTGTTCGTACATTCATGGATATGATCAGAAAGCACCACACATACCGTGACGGTGTTCCTACAATGTCAATTCTTACTATCACATCAAACGTTGTTTACGGTAAGAAGACAGGTAATACACCTGACGGACGTAAGCAGGGTATTCCGCTTGCACCAGGTGCAAACCCAATGCACGGCAGAGATACTCACGGTGCAGTAGCATCACTTGCATCAGTAGCTAAGCTCCCGTTCAGACACGCTCAGGATGGTATTTCAAATACATTCTCAATCATTCCTAACGCACTCGGCAAGGATATGGAAGTATTCGTAGGAGATATCGACCTTGACAAGCTCAAGGGTGAATAATAATGGATGAACCGATAAAGCTTTTTTCGGAAAATCCCGAAGAACTCGCTGATATAATCGACAGCCTTATGTCACAGGGCAATGGTCATGTAAACGTTGTCCGTACAGAAGACGGCGAAGGAATTGCTATAAATACAGTAAAGAGCACAGATTGTTCAGGTAAAAAAGGCGCTTGCTGTCAGCCTACTGAATTTGATGATGACGAAGACTAAAGGAGAATAAAAAATGGATAATCAGAAACAGATTGATAACCTTATCGAGCTTTTAGATGGTTATGTTGAAAAAGGCGGTCACCACCTTAACGTAAACGTATTTACCCGTGAAACACTTCTTGACGCTCAGGCTCATCCTGAAAAGTACCCACAGCTTACAATAAGAGTTTCAGGCTATGCAGTAAACTTTGTTAAGCTTACTAAGGAACAGCAGGACGACGTTATTTCAAGAACATTCCACTCTGCACTTTAATCGGTAAGCGGTTGAATTATAAACAAAACGGAGAGAATCTTTTGTAAGTTCTCTCCGTATTTTTTGTTTATGATTATATTCTGTAGGGGCGCACCCATGTGT
>JAKSQU010000142.1 GCA_024403965.1 Ruminococcus sp. | reverse complement strand
AGACCGAGATGAAATGGACAAAGAAGAGCTACATCGACAAAGCGCCGACATGGTGCAGTGTAGACCTTCGTGACGGAAATCAGGCACTTATTATCCCAATGAATTTAGACGAAAAGCTTGAATTTTTCAAAATGCTTGTAGACATAGGCTTTAAGGAAATCGAAATCGGTTTTCCGGCAGCATCAGAGACAGAATATGACTTCTGCCGTACACTCATTGAGCAGAATATGATTCCGGATGACGTAACAATACAGGTTCTCACACAGTCAAGAGAGCACATTATCGAAAAGACATTTGAAGCACTCAAGGGCTGTAAAAATGCTATAGTGCATCTTTACAATTCAACAAGTGTAGCACAGCGTGAACAGGTATTCAGAAAGTCAAAGGAAGAAATAATAGATATCGCAGTAACAGGCGCAAAGCTTTGTAAGGAATACCGTGAAAAATACGAAGGAAACTTCCGTTTTGAATATTCACCGGAAAGCTTTACAGGAACAGAACCGGAATTTGCACTTGAAATCTGCAATGCCGTACTCGATATATGGCAGCCGACAGCAAACGACAAGGCAATAATCAACCTTCCTGTTACAGTAGAAGTATCAATGCCGCACGTATATGCAAATCAGGTAGAATATATGTGCGACAATCTCAAATATCGTGAAAATGTAGAAATCTCACTCCATCCGCATAATGACCGTGGATGTGCAATTGCAGACACAGAAATGGGACTTCTTGCAGGTGCAGACAGAGTAGAAGGAACACTTTTCGGCAATGGTGAAAGAACAGGTAACGTTGATATTATTGCACTTGCAATGAATATGTACTCACAGGGCGTTGACCCAAAGATTGATTTAAGTGATATCCCTGCAATCACAGAGTTATACACAAGAGTAACAAGAATGAATGTATACGAGCGTTCACCATACAGCGGTAAGCTTGTATTTGCAGCATTCAGCGGTTCGCATCAGGACGCAATTGCAAAGGGTATGAAGTGGCGTGAAGAAGGTCACACAGAATACTGGACAGTACCATATTTACCGCTTGACCCGGAAGATATCGGCAGAGAGTATTCAGCAGACGTTATCAGAATCAACAGCCAGTCAGGCAAGGGCGGAATCGGCTATATTCTTGAAACACGTTTCGGCTACAATCTTCCAAAGAAGATGAGAGAAACACTCGGATACATGGTTAAATCAGTATCCGACCACAAGCACAAGGAACTTATGCCTGACGAAGTATACGAAATATTCAAAAAGAATTTCGTAGACATCGCAGCACCGCTTAACATAAAGGAAACTCACTATGTACAGGGTGACGGAATGCAGGCAACATTATCAATTGACTACAACGGCAGAACAGCATCAGCAACAAACAGCGGTAACGGACGACTTGACGCAGTAAGCAATGCAATCCGTTCATACACAGGAAAAGACTTCAATATCAACACATATACAGAGCATTCACTCGAAGTAGGTTCAACATCAAAGGCTGTATCCTACATTGAAATTGTAGCTGACAGCAAGAGTTTCTGGGGAACAGGTGTGGATAATGATATTATCGTATCATCAACAAAAGCACTTGTCAGCGCAGTAAACAATATGCTGAATGCTGAATAAAAGTGACAACACCTAAAATATCGGTGAATATGCACAAAATACAGTGATAATGATATAGTTATAAGACAAATGACACAAAAAAACTGTTTCTTCTTGATTTTATAGCCATAAAGTGATAGAATATAATAAACAATTATTGTACAATGCCTTTAATGTGGTGTGTACAGTTCATTACTGAGAGCAAAAAGCATTAGGAGCAGAAAGTCATGAGAAAGATAGTAACATCTTATGGTAATGTCATTATTATAGGCGCAGTCATTATTAACTGCCGTCATAATTCATTCTGCCCTGATTACGTTAACGCTTGAAAATAACACGCAGTAAGGCGTGTGAAAAAAAGCAGTAACACTCCGGCAGAATTTCTGTCGGAGTTTTTTGTTGACAGGCGGCTTTAATGCCGAAAATAATAGCAGAGAGGTTTAGTATTATGAATATTTCAGGTGCGAAAATAGTAGTTGAAACCCTGATAGAACAGGGCTGTGATACTGTATTTGGTTATCCGGGCGGTCAGGTAATCAATCTTTTCGACGAACTCTATGTAAACAGAAACAGAATCAAGCATGTTCTTGCGGCACATGAACAGGGAGCATCCCATGCAGCAGACGGCTATGCAAGAGCAACAGGAAAAGTCGGTGTATGTATAGCAACATCAGGTCCTGGTGCAACAAATCTTGTAACAGGTATAGCAACAGCATATCTTGACTCTGTACCAATGGTAGCAATCACAGGAAACGTTCCCTGCGGACTTCTCGGAAGAGACAGCTTTCAGGAAGTAGATATCGTAGGAATTACAATGCCTGTAACAAAGCATAATTTCATAGTTAAGGATGTAACCGAGCTTGCGGATACACTCCGTACAGCATTCAAAATCGCAAAATCAGGCAGACCGGGACCTGTCCTTGTTGATATTCCTAAGGATGTTCAGATTGCAAAATGTGATTTTGAGCCGAAACAGGAGCCTGTTCGTCCGTATCCGCTCAGCTTTGTATCAGACAGCAAGCTGCGCCGTGCGGCAGAAATGATAAAGAATTCACAGCGTCCGTTTATATATTTCGGCGGCGGTGTGATTTCAGGCAAGGCATCAGAAGAACTTGTAAAGCTTGCCGAAAAAATTGATTCACCTATGGGATGTTCACTTATGGGACTTTCCGCAGTGCCATATGACCATCCGAAATTCTTAGGAATGACAGGTATGCACGGACACTATGCATCATCAGTAGCACAGGATGAGGCAGACCTTGTTATCACACTCGGTGCACGTTTCTCAGACAGAGCAACAGGCGACAAAAAGCGTTTCAACAAGAATTTCAGCATAATTCACATAGACATAGACAGCTCAGAGCTTGACAAGAATATTACATCACAGCTTTCAGTTCAGGGTGATATAAAGGACGCTCTTCACAGACTTATTCCAATGCTTGAAGAAGTTAAAAGACCTGAGTGGGAAAGCAGACTTGCAGAGCTTCGTGAAGAAGAGACAAGAAGACTTGAAAGTGCAGAAAAGGCAGTATTTGAGAAAAAGTGTGAAGACTGCGAATCAAAGTGCACAATGTGCGGAGTTCCTGCTGAAAAGAGACTTAATCCGTATAAGATAATAGATATCGTAAGCAGCAAGGCAGATGCCGCAGATGTAGTAATTACAGACGTAGGACAGCATCAGATGTGGACAGCACAGCGTTATCCGCTGAAGAAACCAAGAACCCTTCTCACAAGCGGCGGACTTGGTACAATGGGATACGGAATGGGTGCCGCAATCGGTGCAGCAGCTGCAACAGGCAGACGTTCAATTCTCTTTACAGGTGACGGCAGCTTCGGTATGAATCTCAACGAGCTTGCAACATCAGTAACACAGAATATTCCGCTTGTAATCGTAGTTATGAATAACGGAGTTCTCGGAATGGTACGTCAGTGGCAGACACTCTTCTTTGACAAGCACTACTCAAATACAACTCTTGACCGTAAGACAGATTTTGTAAAGCTTGCAGAGGCATTCGGTGCAAAGGCAGCAAGAGTAACAACAGCCGAGGAGCTTGAAAAGGCAGCAGACGAGGCATTCTCATTCGGCGGCACATATCTTATCGACTGTGCAGTAGACTGCAATGAATTTGTACTTCCGATGCTTCCGCCTGGCGGTTCAATCGAAGACATTATTACAGAAATTAAGTGAGGTGTGTGACATGGAAAATAATCAGTATGTACTTGGAGTAATCGTATCAAATGTGAGCGGTGTGCTTTCAAGAGTATCAGGAATGTTCACACGCCGTGGATTCAACATTGACTGTCTCACAGTGGGTGAAACAGAGTCAAGCGGATTTTCAAGAATCACAGTAGCATTTCACGGAGACGACGATATAAAATCCCGTATACTCAGACAGCTTGAGAAACTTCATGATGTTAAGGAAGTTGAAGTACTTGACCCGAGAGAAACAGTTATCAGAGAATTACTTCTCATAAAGGTACACAACACAGCTGAAACAAGACAGGATATCATGACAGCAGTTGAGATATTCCGTTCAAAGATAGTTGACTATTCAGCATCAGCACTTGTGTGCGAATTAACAGGCGAAACATCAAAAATAGATGCGTTCATCGAGCTTATCAAGCCATACGGAATAATGGAAATGTGCCGTACAGGAATAGTAGCCATTGAACGTGGAGACAACTGTCTACAGACAGA
>JAKSQU010000141.1 GCA_024403965.1 Ruminococcus sp. | reverse complement strand
ACCAGAGTCCAGAGAGGTGTAGACCTCTCTGGCAGGGGGTGTACGAGGGGGACAGAGTCCCCCTAAACTGTAGTAAAGCGCCCGAAGGAAGTGCCCTTGGGGTACGAACGAAGTAACGCTTTACGGATTACTTATAAGAATATCTCTCGGCTTGACCGACGAAATAATCAGTGGTACTTATTACCGCAAAAATACAATATAAACAGGGGGAGAAGAATGTTTTACTGCTACGGTATAACCGAAAAAGGCATTATGCCTCATAATGAAGACGCAATGCTTATAAACAGAGATGTAATAGATTCGGGCATTTCCGAGCAGAATATTCACGCTCCGTTTATTGCCGCAGTTTCCGACGGTGTATCGGGTGAACGCTCAGGTGAACTCGCCTCTGTCATGTGCCTCGAAATGATAAGAGACTTACGCTATGACAGTACAATCGAGCTTGAAAGCAGAATTGAAAAAATTCACCACAAGCTCGCAAACTACAGCCGTTCAGATCCCGAAACCCACAATATGCAGGCTACTCTCTGCGGTATTGCCGTTGATGAAGATCTGAATATTACTCATTTTAATGTGGGTGATTCAAGACTTTACCGTTTCAGATGCGGCAGATTAAAACAGCTTTCAAGAGATCAGTCTCTCGTTCAGCTTTTGTATGAAGAAGGCAGTATCACTCTTGAAGAAAAGAAAAATCACGTTCACAGAAATATTATCTTCCCCGTACTCGGCAATCTCAATTCTGTTCCGCAGGCTGATATAACCGATATCGGCGGCATGGAATACGGAGATGTTCTTCTTCTCTGTACAGACGGTCTTTCTGATTATGTTTCAGCTATTGATATTGAAGAAATACTCGAATATGCAGAGCCGCTGAAAAAAAGAATTGCCCGTCTTGTCAAAAAAGCTCTTGACAACGGCGGCAAAGATAATATAACTGTATTTGCAATGATATACAGCCCGTGAAAAAAGCGGAGATAAAAGATTTATGCCTTTTATCTCCGCTGTATTTTTTACTGTTTTTTCTTTGATGATGCAACAGCTGTTGTATCTGCTGTGCTGTTAGGTGTCTTAGGTGTGTTCTGAACAGGAAGTCCGCTCTGAAGTGTTGTGCTGAGCTTGCCCTTTACAAGCTTTATGCTCTGAAGATTTCTTGAGTAGTAATTCTCAGTATCATTGAGCATTTTTGCTACAGCAACAGCCGCATTCTGCTGAAGATTCTTTGATGCCGCCTGAGCCTTTGTAAGCATATCGTATGCTTTCTTTCTTGCCTCAGCAACTATAGCCTCGTGTGCAACCATCTGTGCGGCTTTTTCCTCAGCCTGACGAACGATTGATTCACCATTGAGCTTAGCCTCATTAATAATGCGCTGACAGTCAAATTCAATCTTCTTAGCCTCTTTTAATTCCTGTGGAAGATTAAGACGGATATCGTTGATAAGCTCACGCATACGCTCTCCGTCAATAACCTTTTTGTGCTCTGCAAAAGGAACAGATCTTGCTTTGTCAAGCAGTTCGTCCATTTCTTCAAGGATATCATCAATACTCATTTCATTTTACCTCTCTTTTATTAATCTTTCTTTTATATCATCAAGTATGCTTTCGGGAACAAAATGGCTTATGTCTCCACCAAAATAAGCTATCTGTTTTACAACGCTTGAACTGAGATACATATTCTCAGCCGCAGTTGTAAGGAAAACTGTTTCCGCACCCGAATATAACTTTTTATTAGCAAGCGCCATCTGAAATTCATATTCAAAATCGCTGACGGCTCTCAGACCTTTAACTATGGCAATCGCACCGACCTGTTTTACATAATCAGCAAGAAGTCCGTCAAGGATATCAATAACAACATTATCAAGATCCTTTGTAACCTCCTGTATCATAAGCATACGCTCGGTAGCCGTAAAGCTCGGCTGTGCCTTGCCTGCATTTCTTGAAATCAGAACTATAACCTTATCAAAGAGCTTTGATGCTCTTGTTATTATGTCAAGATGACCGAGTGTAACAGGGTCAAAGCTGCCAGGACAAACAGCTATTCTTCTCATTACATTATTCCTCCTCGTCATCAGGATCAGGCTTAACGAATATAGTAACCTTTATTCTGCCGTAGTTATACGTTTTTCTGAGAACAAGTCCCTCAGGTGCAGACGGTTCTTCGCCCTCTGCCTCGTATTCACATATGATACATCCGCCGTCTTTCAGCTTTTTAGCAGCAAACGGAAGAATGTTAAGTACATGGCTGTGTCTGTACGGCGGATCAAGTATAATTATATCAAAGCTTTTTGCTGTAAGCTTGATATAGTCATAGCTGTCACGGCTGATAACCTCGCTGTATCTTTCAAAATTTGTGTTTCTGAGATTTTCGTGAACACATCTCAGTGCACGGTTTGAGCTGTCAACGAAAACAGCATGCTTAGCGCCTCTGCTGAGTGCCTCAATACCCATCTGACCGCTGCCTGCGAAAAGATCAAGTATTTCTGCATCTTCAAGCTGAAACTGTATAGCGGAGAAAATACCCTCCTTAACCTTGTCTGTAGTAGGTCTTACGTCAAGACCTTCCGGAGCAATCAGCTTTCTGCCTCTTGCTGAACCTGTTATTACTCTCATTTCAAAATAGCCCCGTAGCCGTACAATGTACGGTTATCCGCATTTACGGCATACGGATGCCGAAATCAATTACATTATATTATAACGTATTTTCGCTGAATTGTCTATATCATTCAATAAAGATAGTCGATATTACACAAAAAAATCTGTGTGACATTGTATATAATTTATATTGAAAAAGCGTTTTATAGGGAATTAAGCGGAATAATACTCTCTTTCGTTGACAAAAACGCCGTATTATATTATAATTGGAATATATTTATAAGAATGGAGCAGACCTATGAAAACATCAGTTATTATAGTATGTGCAGGAAATTCCACAAGAATGGGCGGAGTAAACAAGATACTTCTTCCGCTTGGCGATAAGAATGTTGTCGGTGTTACAATGACAGCTTTTCAGCAGTGTGAAGACGTTGCCGAAATTATAGTTGTTGCAAGAGAAGACGATATTCCGGTAATATGCAAATCAGCAGAAGACTACGGCATAACAAAGTTTGCCGGATGTGCAAAGGGCGGTGCAACACGTCAGCAGAGCGTTATAAACGGACTTGACAAAATTTCAAAGGATACAGAGCTTATTGCAATACACGACGGCGCACGTCCCCTTGTCAAACCCGAACATATACAGATGGTAATCAAGGATGCGTATGTATTCGGCGGAGCAACTCTCGGTGTGCCTGTAAAGGATACAATAAAGGTTGTAGACGGCGGACTTATTACAGATACACCGCCGCGCTCAAAGCTTTATATTACACAGACACCGCAGATTTTCAAGCGCAAGCTGTATTTCGAGGCTGTCAACTTTGCGGTTGCTCATGATTTTGACTTTACCGATGACTGTCAGCTTGCCGAAGCTATGGGACACAGGGTAGCCATGACAACGGGCGACTACACAAATATAAAAATCACAACTCCCGAAGATATACATATTGCTGAATTACTTTTAAACAGGTAAGGCGGATTGAGTAAATTGTACTATCAATAAATCAGAATAAATAAACAGAAAGGATGAAAAAATAATGTTCAGAATTGGTCACGGATATGATGTTCACAAGCTCGTTGAAGGCAGAAAGCTGATTCTCGGCGGTGTGGATATTCCGCATACTACAGGTCTTCTCGGTCATTCGGATGCTGATGTGCTTGTTCACGCAGTTATGGATGCTATGCTCGGCGCACTTGCTCTCGGTGATATAGGACATCTTTTCCCCGATAATGACGATAATTACAAGGGCGCAGACAGTATGAAACTGCTTGCAGAGGTTGTAGGAGTATGCCGTGAAAACGGCTATGCAATCGGCAATATTGATGCAACTGTTATTGCACAGGCTCCGAAACTTGCTCCGCATATCGTAACTATGCGTGAAAATATCGCAAAGGTATGCGGCTGTGACGTTTCACAGATAAGCGTTAAGGCTACCACAGAAGAAAAGCTCGGTTTTACAGGCGAAAAACTCGGCATCTCTGCTCACGCTGTAGCTTTAATGACAAAAATCAATTGATTTACAGCTGTTTACTGGGGCAAACCTTTCTGAGGAAAGGTTCTTCCCCAGACCCCTTTCCAAAGACTTTTTGTATTAAAATTTTTCAAAGGCTATACCGCCACCGAAAAAATTAAAAGCTGATATTTACTTGTAAGGCGGTATAGCCTTTGAAAAATTTAGCGCAGAAAGTTTTAGGAAGGGAGTTTGAG
>JAKSQU010000140.1 GCA_024403965.1 Ruminococcus sp. | reverse complement strand
GCAGAAAACAACTGGGCACCGTCACTTCAGCATAACGATTCAGCTATCAGCTCAACATTCTACGGAATTATGGAAAAGTATGACAGCGCAAAGATGGTCTCAATGGCTGAAAATGACTGTTTCTCTACAGTAGAAAACTTACAGGCTGAAAAGGCAGGCTGGCTCTATTTCTGTACATGGTATGACGGCGGAAGTGCTGATATAAACTTCCTTTCAAACCCTATGTTCAACACAGAGGAAGACACAATTGCAATGTATCAGAGTGATTACTGTATCACACTTGATGAACTTCCTGAGAATCTCTATACAAGAGAAACAGAAGCACCTGACCCGTCAAAGACAACTACAAAGGTTACAACAACCACAACAACAGCAGATCCAAGCATTACAACAACTACTACAACAGCAGGCTTTAAGTTTGAAGCACTCAAGTATCCTGTAAAGCTCCCTGAAGGCAGCAAGGAAGGTGCAGTTCTTAAATTCACAATTGACGGTGCAGCAACAGCATCAATCGGCGGCGGTTTCGGATATGCAGCTGGTCCTACACCTGATGACTGGAAGAACATTGAATGGAAAGATAACGCTGATGCTGATGGTAAAATTGTATATTCACTTGACCTTTCAGAAGTTCCTGATGATGTAACAAGCGGTGAACTCCAGATTTGGTGGTCAAATGTATGGGATGCATCAATCAAGAAGGGTATCGACAATCCATGCGAACTTGCTGATTACGAGATAATAAAGACTGATACACCTGCAGCAGATGTTCTTGCAGGCGATGCAAACTGTGACGGTACTGTAAATCTTTCAGATGCAGTTCTTATCATGCAGGCACTTGCAAATCCTGACAAGTATGGTATAGACGGTACAGACGAAACACATATCACAGCACAGGGTAAGAAAAATGCTGACTGTGCAGGCGGTAATGACGGTATGACAAACAATGATGCACTTGCAATTCAGTCATATCTGCTTAAATTAGTTGATAAGTTACCGATTGCTTAAAAATCAAAATGCGGTTCAGCTGTTAATGGCTTGACCGACGAAAGTATTATAATTCTAAACATAATAATCAGCCGTTTCCATTTGTTTCGGAAACGGCTGAATTTTTTTGCGTATAATCAGCTGAAATAATTTTCAGCATCCACTTGACATTCATCAATAAAGAATGTATAATAGAAAATGAAAATGATTATCAAATTCAAAAGCGTTACAAGGTGATTGAATGAAATATATATCAAAGGCGGCTGTATTTATTATTGTGGCTGTACTTGTTTTTTGTTTTTCGGGCTGTACCAATGCGGACAGCCTTAAAAATTCTGATAAGATAAAAATTATCTGCACTACATTTTCTGAATATGACTGGACAAGGCAGATAGTCGGTGAAAGTGACCGTATCGAGATAAACTATCTTCTTGACAACGGAGTAGACCTTCATAATTATCAGCCGACTATGGCGGATATCATTGAAATTTCAGACTGCGATATGTTTGTTTATGTAGGCGGCGCATCTGATGAATGGGTTGAAAATGTGCTTTCTGATGCGGAAAACAAGGATATGAAGGTTATAGACCTTATTGATGTTCTCGGTGATTTCGTAAGGGAAGAAGAAATCAAAGAGGGTATGCAGCCGGAAGATGAAGAAGAAAACGAAGACGAACCCGAATATGATGAACATATATGGCTGTCTGTAAGAAATGCTGAAATTTGCTGTGAGGCTTTATGTGATGCTGTATGTGAACTTGACCCGAATTCAGCTGAAAAATACAGAAAGTCGCTTGAAAGCTACATTTATGAGCTTGACAGACTTGATTATGACATTGCATCTGTTACTGAAAATGCACCGACAAAAACACTGCTTTTCGGTGACAGATATCCGTTCAGATACTTTACTGATGACTATAATCTTGATTATTATGCGGCATTTGTCGGATGTTCTTCTGAAACTGAGGCAAGCTTCAGAACGATTATCGGACTTTCGGAAAAGCTTGATGCCCTTAATCTTGACACAGTATTTATAATTGAAAATTCCAGTGACAGACTTGCAAAGGCTGTAATTGAGAATTCTTCGGACAGAAACAGAAAAGTAATGACACTGAATTCCATTCAGTCTGTTACGGCTGAAAAGGTTAAAAAAGGTGTGACCTATATATCAATTATGCGTGATAATCTTGATACTCTTACGGAGGCATTATATTAAAATGAGCGAGCTTTTAAACTGCAAGGATGTTTCTCTCGGCTACGAGGGGAGCGTTGTAATAGACAAACTGAATTTCACAGTTGAAAAGGGAGATTATCTCTGCATACTCGGTGAAAACGGTTCGGGAAAAAGTACACTTATCAAAGCACTTCTCGGACTTAAGGGCACTATAAGCGGAGAAATCAGTTTCTGCGGTGAGGTTAAGAAAAATGAAATAGGATATCTTCCGCAGCAGACGATTGTACAGCGTGATTTCCCTGCATCCGTGCGTGAAATAGTGCGTTCGGGATGTGTAAACAGATGTGGTCTGCGTCCATTTTACAGTAAGGAAGAAAAAAAGCTTGCAGACGATATGATGAAACGTCTTGAAATAACACCGCTTGCAAAGCAGTGCTACAGAGAACTTTCGGGCGGACAACAGCAGAGAGTTCTTCTTGCAAGGGCACTTTGTGCGGCAAGAAAAATGATACTTCTTGATGAACCTGTTACAGGTCTTGACCCGAAAGCAGCAAATGAGATGTACGAACTCATAGACAGCCTTAACAAAACAGACGGCATAACCGTAATTATGGTTTCACACGATATGACAGCCGCAATGAAATACGCAAAGCATATTCTTCATATAGGCGGCAGACAGATGTTTTTCGGAACTAAGGAAGAATACGTTAACAGCAAAATAGGAAAGGCTTTCCTTGCTGTAATGGGAGGTGATGAGAATGTCTGAAATTTTTGAAACACTGCAGCTTTATTTCTCATATCCTGCTGTAAGATATGCATTTATCGTCGGACTTCTCATAGCACTTTGTTCTTCACTGCTCGGAGTAACACTTGTAATGAAACGCTTTTCATTCATCGGTGACGGACTTTCACACGTTGCATTCGGAGCAATGGCAATAGCGTCAGTTGTCGGACTTACCGATAATATGCTGATTATTATGCCCGTTACGGTTTTGTCAGCTGTTCTTTTACTGCGTACAGGACAGAATACGAAAATCAAAGGCGATGCGGCAATAGCAATGATATCCGTCGGTGCGCTTGCGCTCGGATATCTGCTTATCAATATTGCAGGCGGCAAAAATACGGCAAATGTATCTGCTGATGTATGCAGTACACTTTTCGGCTCAACTTCTATTCTTACGCTTACATCAGCTGATGTATGGATGTGTGTGGGAATGTCGGCAATAGTTATAGCAACATTCTTCTTTTTCTACAACAAAATTTTTGCAGTAACCTTTGATGAAAACTTTGCAAAGGCAACAGGAGTGCGCTCAGACCTTTATAATCTGCTCATATCAGTAGTAATAGCGGTAATAATTGTATTTGCGATGAAATTTGTAGGTTCACTTCTCATATCTGCGCTGATAATTTTTCCGTCACTTTCAGCAATGAGATTGTTCAAAAGCTTTAAGAGTGTAATAATCTGCTCAGTAATAATATCGCTTTTATGTGCGGCTGTGGGAATACTTGTATCAATATTTGCAGAAACACCTGTAGGAGCAACAATAGTTGCGGCGAATATCGGATTATTCCTTGTTTTCACACTTATATCATTCTGCTCAGGAAAAATAAGGAGATAAGAAAAATGGAAAGAGAAATTATAAAGGATATAGTGCTGTTAAGTCAGAAATCAGTGCCTGCAACAAGGGATGATATGCAGACAGTAAGGGATTTGCTTGACACATTAAAAGCAAATTCAGAGAGATGTGTAGGACTTGCGGCGAATATGATAGGAGTACATAAGACAATACTTGCGGCAACAATAGGTGACGAGGATATCGTAATGATAAATCCGAAAATAGTGGATAAATCAAAGGAAACCTATGAAACCGAGGAGGCTTGTCTGTCACTTACGGGAGTAAGAAAGGTAACCCGTTACACAATGATAACAGTTGAGTATTCAGACAGAAAATTCAAACGCAGAAAGCAGACATTCCGTGATTTTGATGCTGAAATAATACAGCACGAAATGGACCATTTTGATGGGATTATAATTTAATAGATAATATAAAACCGCAGTGCTTAAATTCAAAGCACTGCGGTTTTTATTCAGAAATACAGGGAGAAAATCTGTGCCATCCGTAAAACATCGCTTTGCTTGTTTTACTGCTTTTCTGG
>JAKSQU010000014.1 GCA_024403965.1 Ruminococcus sp. | reverse complement strand
TCGCTCGTCTCTTTTAAATACGGACTTGTGCGCAGAGCCTGCGCTCGCTGACACGTTCCCACTTGCTTGCGCTCGTTACTCACAGGGAAAGAGAAATCTGCTTTCGCACGTCTTTATAAATGCGGACTTGTAATTTAAGGTAATACCGCATAATTAATGTGTGAGTATTGCGAAGTAAATTTTTTGTCAGAGTGCATAAAAACGACGCAGGAATGCTGTCGCATTTCAAGGAGTTTTTGTGTACTATGACGGAAAAAGTTCAAGCAAGACACACACATAGCCGTAAGGCGGTAATTGTGCGGTGTTGCCTTAATATATAAATAACGGAGAGAACATAAACCTGTGTTCTCTCCGTTATTTTTTCGATATTTATTTCGTCGGTCAAGCCGAGGAAAGTAAATCCGTACATTCCGTAAAGCATAACTTCGTTCGCTTTACTGCTTTTCAGGGGGACTCTGTCCCCCTCGCACACCCTCTGCAAGAGAGGTCTACACCTCTCTTGACTCTGGTTGATGGCGGCTGCGCCGCATGATTATTTTTATATTGCACACCCAATCTTTTCCCCGTATTTAACAACAGTTTCAATTCCGTCTGCTGAATTGCGGAGAATATCCATATCAACTGCAATTCTGTCCTTTTCAAAAAGCATTACTATTGTCGAACCGCCGAATTCAAACATTCCCTTTTCTCTTCCACGCTTTATTTCTGAAACATGGTCAAAATTCACTATGCGCCCTACCATCATTGCACCGACTTCAACCTGTACTGCGTCTCCGAAATTTTCAGTATGCAGTATGCAGTATTCACGGCAGTTGCGCTTGTAAATGTTGTAATGTTCAAGTGCTATGGGATTTACTGTATGCAGTTCTCCGTCTATGAATGTATTATCCGATTTTGTGCCGTTGTCTATGTAGCAGTAGCGATGATAATCGTCAACTTCAAGGCGGAATATAAGACAGTAGCCGCCGCTGTAACGCTCTGCAGTTTCACTGCTGTTTACAAGGTCACTTACTCTGTATCGTGAACCTTTTATGCGGAATATGCTCTTTTTGCTTATCTTGTATACAGTCAGCTTTGAGTCACACGGACTTATCAGATGTTTCGGGTCAGTATCAACAGGACGTTTTCCGTCTTTGATTTTTCTTGTGAAAAATTCATTGTATGAGCCGAAATTGTACATCACATACTGAGATGTATCTATATTTGCACTCTTTATAAATCTGCTTATAAGCGGTTTTGAAAATGCTGAATTCATAAACGCTCCGCCGATTTTTGAAACAACAGGCGCTGTAAGCAGTTTCAAAAGCATTCTTCCGAATGTGTTGCCGTAAAGCATTTTTAATAATCTGTTCTGTTTCTGATTTGTGTTGATTATCTTGCCGTTTCTTGTTTTTATCATGATATTTCCTTACATTCTTGCATTTGCAAGCATAAGCTTGATTCTGTTTTCCTGATTTACTCTTGTAGCACCCGGGTCATAGTCGATTGCAACGATATTTGCATTCGGATTGTCTTCCTTGATTGCTCTTGACATACCCTTTGCAACAATATGATTAGGCAGACATCCGAAAGGCTGTGCACAGATTATATTCTCTACACCCGATTTTGCAAGTGCCGCCATTTCAGCAGGGATAAGCCATCCCTCACCCATTACAACACCTTGATTTATATACTTGTCTGCAAGCTTTCTGAGATGTTCAAAATCGTGCGGAGCCTCAAAAACACCGTGCTTTTTTACTACGTTTATAAGCTCATTGTGTTTTGCATGAATAAGCTCATAGCCTATCTTGTTGAAAATGGATTTTTTTGTTTTATTATCGTATATTTTTGCATCATTGAACGCACCTGCGGCACAGTACATTACAAATTCAATAAGTGACGGCACAACAGGCTCACACCCTTCAGAAATAAGGAAATCTTCAAGATGATTGTTTGCAAGCGGTGAATATTTAACGTAAATCTCACCTACTATGCCTACTCTGATTTTCTTTTCATCACTAAGCTGAATTGATGCGAAATCGTCAAGAATATCTGTATAGATACGCTTTGTTCTTGTATATGTACTTCCGCCCTTACGGAAAATATTGCCTATTCTTCTCTGCCACTTATTGAGCATTTTCTTTGATTCGCCCTTGTTTACTTCATATGCTCTGCACTTATTGTAGCAAAGCATGAGCAAATCACCGTAAAGCACGGCATAGAGCATTTTTATGAACATAGGAACAGTTATCTTGAATGCGCTGTCCTTTTCAAGTCCGCTGAAATTAAGTGATACAACAGGCACCTGCGGATAATTTCTGTCAACAGCCTTGCGGAGAAGATGAATGTAGTTTGACGCACGGCATCCGCCGCCTGTCTGTGTGATAAGCAGAGCGGTTTTGTCGGGGTCATATTTTCCGCTGTTAAGTGCATCCATAAACTGTCCGATAACAAGAAGTGCAGGATAGCAGGCATCATTATGAACATTTTTGAGTCCTTCGTCTACAACTCTGCGTGAGTCATTTGTAAGGAGCTCCATTTTATATCCCGCTGTTTCAAAAATTGAAATAAGGAGCTTGAAATGAACGGGGAGCATATCGGGAATGAGAATAGTATGTGTTTTAAGCATATCCTCAGTAAATTTTGCGTATTCGTGCATATACTTTTCACCTCATCATTTCTGTTCCATTGCGGCTACAAGACTTCTGAGTCTTATTCTTGCCGCACCGAGATTGTTGATTTCATCTATTTTAAGCTGTGTATACAGCTTGCCGCCTTCTTCGAGAATACTTCTTACCTCGTCACCTGTTACAGCATCAATTCCGCATCCGAATGATACAAGCTGAATTAACTGCATATCGGGCTGAGTTGTAACATACTTAGCCGCACGGTAAAGTCTTGAATGATATGTCCACTGATTGAGTACATTGAGCTTAGGTGTTCTTGCAAGCTGTGCAACGCTGTCTTCTGTAACAACAGCCATTCCGAGACTTGTTATAAGCTTATGTATGCCGTGATTTATTTCCTTGTCGATATGATAAGGTCTTCCTGCGAGAACAATGATATTTCTCTTTTCAGCACGAGCCTGTGCGATAATATCCCTTGCCTTGTTTGCAACATCTGCGTGGTAGCGGTCAAGTGCCTCGTAAGCCTCGTCAACTGCTCTCGGCAGACGTCCCTTTATGTTGTAGCCTTTGAGTGAATTTTCAAGCACCTTGATTACATTTTTGCGGATATTAAGGTCCATATAAGGATGAATGAAATTTTTGCTGTTAAGACGTGGATTATTTGCAAGAAGAAGTTCGGGATAATACGCTACAACAGGACAGTTGAAATGATTATCACTTCCGCCCTCGTCGAGATTGTAGCTCATACACGGATAGAATATAAAGTCTACACCCTTGTCGAGCAGATTTTCAATATGTCCGTGAGCAAGCTTTGCAGGGTAGCATACTGTATCAGACGGAATTGTGTGCTGTCCGTCGTAGTAAACCTCTCTTGAGCTTTCACCCGAGACAACTGTTCTGAACCCGAGAGTTGTGAAAAGTCTGTGCCAGAAAGGTAACTGCTCATAGAATCCCAGTGTAAGCGGAAATCCTACTGTACCGATATAACGCTTAGGCTGATGTGTTTTGACAGTATTGAGTATGCTGTCATACTTGTATTCATAAAGATTAGGTATCTTGTTCTTTACAGCCGCACCGCCGCCCTTTTCACAGCGGTTTCCTGAGATAAAGCGTCTGCCCTGTCCGAAATTGATTATGTTAAGCTGACAGTGTGCAGTACAGCCGCCGCACTGTGCAGAACGTGATGTATAGGCAAATCTGCTGAGTTCATCTGCTGAAATAAGAGATGAAACATTTCCGTCTGAACGCTCCTTAGCGTAAAGCGCACAGCCGAATGCACCCATAAGTCCCGAAATTGCAGGACGTATAACGTTTCTGCCGAGTTCCTTTTCAAATGAACGCAGTACTGCGTCATTAAGGAATGTACCGCCCTGTACAACGATATTCTGTCCAAGGTCGTCAGGTGAATTTGCACGGATAACCTTGTAAATTGCATTCTTGATAATTGAAGAAGAAAGACCTGCGGAAATATCTTCAACAGTTGCGCCGTCCTTCTGAGCCTGTTTTACAGAGCTGTTCATGAAAACAGTACAGCGTGAACCAAGGTCAACAGGATGTTCAGCGAAAAGACCAAGCTGTGAAAAATCTGAAATATTATATCCGAGAGCCATTGCAAAGGTCTGAATAAATGAGCCGCAGCCCGATGAACAAGCCTCATTGAGCATAATGCTGTCGATACTCTTGTTTTTTATCTTAAAGCACTTGATATCCTGTCCGCCGATATCAATGATAAAATCAACATTCGGACAGAAATAAGATGCCGCCTTGAAATGCGCTACAGTTTCAACGATACCATGGTCAATTGAAAGACCTGATTTTATAAGGTCTTCGCCGTAGCCTGTTACAGCAGAGCCTTTTATAGTGATATCGGGGTTCATTTCCTCATAGATTTTCTTTACCTGTGCGGCAATTTTATCGAGCGGCTGTCCCTGATTTGAAGAATAGTGATGATAGAGAATATCACCCTTGTCATTGATAAGAACAAGCTTTGTAGTTGTTGAACCTGCGTCAATACCGAGATATGCGTCACCCTTGTATGTATGAATATCGCAGTAGCCTAAATCAAATTTCTTATGTCTGTCTATAAATTCATCATATTCAGACTGTGAACGGAAAAGTGGTTCACCTGTTACTATATTATCTGATGTGCTTGCATTTACAACCTTGTCGATAAGCGCACTGATTGTATAGGCATTTTCAGCAGCAGCCGCATAAACTGCACAGCCGTATGCAACAAATACAGGAGCCTCATTCGGAAATACAGCATGTTCATCATCAAGTCCGAGAGATGTAACGAATGCCTTTCTGAGTCCCTTAAGGAAGAAAAGGGGACCGCCTAAGAAAAGAACCTTGCCCTCGATAGTACGTCCCTGTGCAAGACCTGAAACAGTCTGGTCAACTACAGCCTGAAAAATACTTGCGGCAATATCCTCACGTCTTGCGCCCTGATTAAGTAAAGGCTGAATGTCGGATTTTGCAAAAACACCGCATCTTGACGCAATAGGATATGTTTTCTGAGCTTGCAGAGAGAGTTCGTCGAGTTCATCAGCGGTTATGCCGAGCAAAGTAGCCATCTGGTCAATAAAAGCACCTGTACCGCCTGCACATGAGCCATTCATACGCTGTTCAACGCCGCCTGTAAGGAAGATGATTTTAGCATCTTCACCGCCGAGTTCGATAACAGCATCAGCATCAGACTGCTTTTTCTTTACAGCAAGAAAAGCCGCATGAACCTCCTGTACAAAAGGAATATCAGCAGAATTTGCAAGACCGAGACCTGCAGAGCCTGTGATACAGGCAGTAAATTCAGCGTCAGGAAAATCAGCCTGTATCAGCTTTAACTGGTCTGTTACAGTTTCCTTTACTTTTGAAAGATGTCTCTGATATTTTGAATAGATAATTTCATTATTGCTGTCGGTAATTACGGTTTTAACAGTAGTAGAGCCGACATCAATACCGAGAGAATACTTTTCAGACATAGTTCACCTCAAAAAATGTATTAAAATACGGAATATCCGAATTCTGTATAGTCATTTACAGCGAAAAATCCGCTTACTTTTATTATACTACATTTATATAAAAAAATAAAGAGTAAATTTTGTTTTTTCAATATTTATCAAAAACAATCATAAAACCACCCGAAAATATAAAAATAATAGCTATGCCCGATGGACATAGCCGAAATAAAGATAAATAAAATTAGAAGGGGAATTGGGGGATTATTTCAATTAATCCATCTATAATATACACTGTCAACCTTAAAATAATCTTAAAGTTTAGGGGAAAAAATGAAAAATCCCCGATATATCAGAATATCGGGGATATCATATTAATAATTATTTTCGCTGTGCTGTTTGAAATACTGTCCGATACATTCGCTTGCTGAAAGTGTAACAAATACACCTACTGTACAGCCGAATGCTATTGCATAGAGAAGTATAACAAGAGCCATACTGCCGTTATGCTGTGAAATCATTACAAGTCCGGGGAATATCTGCAACACCGCAGATACAAGAAGTGCAAATGAACCAAGTGATTTAAGTCCCTTTATACCTGTAATACATACAAGTGAACCGAATGCAATTGCAACTGAAATAATAAAGCTTGAATTTTCAAGCCATGCGGCGAGTCCGCTTGTGCCTTCCTTGTAATCAAGTCCGAGCTTTCCGGAATAGAGAAGATAAAAGGCAACTGCACCGATAACTCCGATAACACCGAGAATTATGAGAATTTTAAATCCCTTTTCTGCTTTTTCAGCATTCTGTGACTCTCTGAGTGCAAGGAGCTTTGCAAGGCTTTCCTTTTTATCAACAGTTTCTGTTGAAAGTGATGAGCTTACAGCCTGTTTTTTAGCCTCTGCCTTGATACGTTCAAGTTCCTGACGTTCATAGTCAGACATCTGTCTTTCCGGCTGTGCAGGTTCTTCGTCAAGCACGATTGATGAAACAGGAGGTGCAGCAGGCTGCGGCTGTTCAACAGGCTTTTGCTGCGGAATATAGTTGTCATCATCGAGAATGGCAGCACTTACTGCCGGCTGAGGAGCCTCAGCACCAAGCTGATTTCTTCTCATATCTATTACCTGCTGTTTCTGTGCAGGTGTAAGATTATCAAACTGCATTTTAAGCTCAGGTGTAAGACCGTTTATAATGTCTTCGTCAGAAAGAATAAGCTTTTTCGGCTGATTCGGAGTAAAGCTGTCCATATCATCAAGAACAGGAGCAGCAACACCCTGCGGACCGTCACGCTTTGCAGTCGGAGCAACGAAATCCATATCGTCAAGAACAGGTGCAGCAACGCCCTGCGGACCGTCTCTCTTAGCGACAGGTTCGGAATAGTCAAAATCATCAAGAATTATGCCGTTATTGTTTTCCTCGTTCATTTATATCACCTCTTGGTATAATTTTAAATTCCAAAACGGCGGCATTTTTTCAGCCGCCGTAAATTTTATCTGTGATTATCTTTCAAGAATCTGTGCTCTGTCAGGACCGATACCTACCATGCTTACATGACAGCCAACGAGTTCTTCAAGACGTGCAATGTACTTCTTGCAGTTCTCAGGAAGTTCGTCAAAGCTTGTGCACTTTGAGATATCTTCGTCAAAGCCTTCAAATTCCTCATATACAGGAACACATCCTTCAAGGTCTTCAAGAGTTGCAGGGAAATGCTCTGTAACTGTGCCGTCCGGCTTTTTGTAAGCTACGCACATTTTGAGAGTGCCGATACCTGAAAGTGTATCGAGCTTGTTGATAGCAAGGCTGTCAAGACCGTTTACTCTTACAGAGTGACGAACGATAACAGCATCGAACCATCCTGTTCTTCTTGGTCTGCCTGTAGTTGTACCGAATTCACCGCCGACATTTCTTATCTTGTCGCCGATTTCATCATCGAGCTCTGTAGGGAAAGGTCCCTGTCCGACTCTTGTTCTATAAGCATTTGCAACACCGATGATGTTTGTGATAACCTTAGGACCTACACCTGTACCAACGCATACACCTGCTGAAAGCGGATGTGATGATGTAACATATGGATATGTACCGAAATCAATGTCAAGGAGAGTAGCCTGTGCACCCTCGAACATGATTGTCTTGCCTGCCTTGTGAGCCTCGAATGTAAGAACAGAAACATCATCCATGTAAGGAAGAAGTCTCTTGCCGTATTCTGTATATTCCTTGATAACAGCATCAAGGTCAAATGCCTCACCGCCGTAAACCTCAGTGATAATCTTGTTCTTTAACTTACCTGTTGACATAACCTTTTCAGCGAGAACCTCAGGATGAACAAGGTCATACATTCTGATACCGCATCTTTCATACTTATCCATGTAAGTAGGACCGATACCTCTCTTTGTAGTACCGATATCCTTACCGCCTCTGAAAGCCTCTGAAAGACCGTCAAGAGTGATGTGCCAAGGCATAACGATATGAGCTCTCGGGTCAATCTTGAGATGACCTTCTGTCTTGATGCCTCTTTCTTCAAGGCTGTCAAGTTCACCGATAAAGTCCTTAGGGTCAAGAACAACACCTGCACCGATAAGGCAGAGAGTATTCGGATAAAGAATACCTGAAGGAATAAGGTGGAGCTTATAAACCTCACCATTATTAACAACTGTATGACCGGCATTGTTACCGCCCTGTGAACGAACTACAACATCAGCACGGGAAGAAATGATATCAATGATTTTACCCTTTCCTTCGTCGCCCCACTGTGTACCAACAACGATATTTGCAGACATTTTTATTTCCTCTTTTCATATTGCCTGAATAACAGGCGAATTTTTCTGCTAAAAAGCATATTTACAATTCATTATAGCACATCTTTAAAGCAATTTCAAGTGTTAATGCGGAAAAATTGAGAAATAATAATATAAATCCCCCGAAATTCAATTTCGGGGGATAAGGAGAATGGAGATGAACACTAATTGTTCAGTAGTTGTCATAAATTACCATTCATCAGCAATGATATCATTAATTTTCCATCCTTCGCCGTCATTTTCGATGTAAAGAACAACTGTCAGCACACCGCCGTAGAAATCGTTTTTACATATTGCTGTAAATGAATTGTCGGTAATGTCGATAATTTCGGGGGCATCGTCTGTCCATGAGTATCTGCCGCCTCTTGCGACTTCTCTCATGTAGAGTACGCCGTTATATTCAACATATACAGGTCTTTCACCGTAAAAAAGTGTATCTGTACTCATAGAATAGCCTTCTGTATAATGGCTGTTTATATAGTTTACTATGTCATCCTGTGTGAGAAGATTATTCTTTGAGCCGTTTACTCTGTAGTAATATTCTCCTGTTGCGGCATAGACAAAATAATCTCTGATATCATATGACATTTCACTTCCGCAGTACAATCCGTCAATTACTTCAAGTGCTTTCATAAGTTCTTTTGTAATCTGAATATAATCGGTTTTATCATCGCTGATTATTTCTGCTGATGTGGTTGTTTCTGTTATTTCGGCGGATGTTGTTTCGGTAAATGCTGAAACTGTTTCTGCGGTAAACTGTTCTTCTGTCTGCACCGCACTTTCTGTAACAGCAGATGCGATATATCCGCTTACGGCTGATGTTGATACAGTATCAGCAGAAACTTCTGTTGTATGCAGTGAATTGTCAGAAGATGTTGTGACGTATGACATAACATCGGGTGCTGTTTCGTTGACAACTGTATCTGCTGAATTCTTTAAAAGAAAAACTGCACTTCCTAAGCCGACAACGGCAACGATACATGCAACGGCAGTATAGAAAAATCTGAACCACTGTCCGCCCTTTACAACATCAACTCCGCTTACGGTAAATTCGTCTTCTTTGTATTCTGTTTCTGTCTTTATATTTTCTCTTTTCATTTTATTCAGATTTCTTCTGCTCATATTATATATGTGTTTTTTCTGGCTTTCTGTAAGAACAGGTATTTCAGAAAGCTCATTTACAATGCTTTCATCAGCATTTTCGAGAATGTCAAATTCGTTTTTACGTTTCATTATCATACCCTCCTTACAGTGTGATATCGGATTTGCCGAGAATTTCGCCGAGTTTTTTCAGTGCTCTTGTACATCTCATTCTTACTGACGCTGATTTCATTGAAAGAAGTTCAGCAATTTCAGAAGATGTTCTGTCATAGTAGAATTTCTGAATAAGTATTGTTGAATCGGGTTCACCGAGTGATTTTACAGCGTTAATAAGCTGACGCTGTGAATCTGCTCTGTCGAAATCGTGTTCAATATCATAATCAGAATGAATCATGCTGATTGAATCGTCATCTGTTTCTGTATAATGAGCTGACCTCGCAGTAATTCTGCGGTACATATCAACAGCCTTGCGCTTTGCGACTGTTGAAACATATCCGTGCATATCACCTTTGTATACGCTTTCGGTATTGTAATTAAAATATATATCTGTAAAAACATCACTCACACATTCCTCAATATCCTCACGGGATGCGGTACTGCGGAGCTTGTTGTAAACCACGGCATAGACATAACCGCAGTATTCTTCAAAAAGCTGTCGGTATGCCTTGTCGGGAGATTTTCTGTACAGTGCACTGTATTCTTCTGCAGTCATGATGTCCTCCTTTAAAAGCTTTCATATAATACATTCGTATCGGACGGGGAAAGTGTAACATTTTTTTAGATTTATTTTGCATTGTGTTTTTTAACTTAATTGTAGGGGTGCACCCATGTGTGCACCCGTCGGGTTACAAAGAGACTTTCGGGCGGACACATGGGGTCCGCCCCTACAGAATATTAATGCATAAATAAAACGGAGAGAATTTTTGATAGTTCTCTCCGTTATTTTTCTACTAAATCCTAAGTCCGTATTTAAAAGAAACGAGCGAAAGCAGACTACTCTTTCACAAAGAGTGAGCGCCCGAAGGAAGTACCCTTGGGGTACGAGCGGAGCGAGTGTAAGCGTGGCTCGCCGGCACAGACTCTGCGCTTATTCCACAGTAATCGTTCCGCCTGTAAAATGCTGAAAAGCATATTTCTGGAATGATGGTATATTTTCTGCACATTTGAATAAATCTGTATCCGCATAGTAACAGCCTATATTATAGACAGTTCCGGATTTTGCGTCTTCGGGAACTTTAAGATGGAATTTCATAATCTCTCCGTCTAATCCGCTGTTTCCTTCAAACATACAGGTGAAAAATGTACAGCCGAGTCTTTTCTCCTGTAACAAATCGGGCAGTTTATTATGCCACTGTATACATACAGCACCTGTTGAATTTTCAAGAGCATCACCCTTTTTGTACCATACATAATGTTCTTCGGGATTGCTGATTTCGGGTTCAAGAATATCCGGATAAACAATGTGTATACCGCACATATTCCACTGCATATCCGCATTTGCTACAGACATTGTAACTTCTGCATATTCTCCCGGTCTTGCTGTTGTTTTATTGAATCGCAGATGCGGTCCGCTGCCTTCAAGGTCCGGATATTCACCGAGATGTTTTTCAAGTGCATCCGGATTGACAAGCGCTGTCTTTACATCGGATTTATATGATGCTTTCGGCGGATTACTGCCGCCGCAGGCTGTAAGGGTAACTGCGGCAAGAATAGCCGCAGCTGCCGCAGAAAAATTAATCTTCATTCTTTTTTCTCGCTTTCCTGCCTGTTACTGTAAGTTCATCATTTGATACTGAAATCTGAATTGTATTTATCTTAGATGCCTTTTCAATAATGATATCAGCTACCTTGTCTTCAATCTCCTGTCGGATAACACGTCTGATATCTCTTGCACCGTATGTTTTGCCGTATGCTTTTTCTGCTATAAGCTCAAGTGCCTTGCGGTCATATACAAGTTCAATTTCCTTTTCTGCAAGCGGTTCTTTCATTTCGTCAAGCATAAGAGCTGCAATATCTGCGAAATTCTCCTTGCTGAGCGGACTGAATACAACTACTTCATCTATACGGCTGATAAACTCAGGACGTAAAAATTCTCTGAGTCCTTTCATTGCCTTATCCTTTGAAATATCTTCGGCAGACCTGTTAAAGCCTACGCCTACCGACTTGTCTGTTGAACCTGCATTTGATGTCATGCAGATAATAGTATTCTGGAAATTTACAGTTCTTCCGTGAGCGTCTTCAACCTTGCCCTCGTCAAGAATCTGCATGAGTATATTCATTACATCCGGATGAGCCTTTTCTATTTCATCAAAGAGAATAACAGAATACGGTCTGCGTCTTACCTTTTCGGTAAGCTGTCCTGCCTCCTCATAGCCTACATAACCCGGAGGTGAACCTATCATTCTTGATACAGAATGCTTTTCCATATATTCTGTCATGTCAAGACGGATAAGCGGGTCAGGTGAATCAAACATTTCATCAGCAAGTGCCTTTACAAGCTCTGTTTTACCCACACCTGTAGGTCCTACAAAGATAAATGATGCAGGTCTCTTACGCTTGTTAAGCTGTACTCTTGAACGCTTGATTGCCTTTGCAAGTACGCCTACAGCCTCATCCTGTCCAAGTACTCTTGCCTTGAGTGAATCCTCAAGCTTTGCCATCTTGATGAATTCATGCTCCTTTATCTTGCTTGCAGGAATTCCTGTCCAGAGCTCTACAACTCCTGCGATATCGTCTTCTGTAACCTGTACATTCTGAGCCTTTTCCCTTAACTCAGACTCTCTTTCACGGGTATGGATAAGCTTGCCCTTTACCTCTGCAAGTGCCTGATAGTCAATGTCATTCTGCTCAGAAATGCTCTTTTCCATTTCTTCAAGCACAGAAAGTTCCTTGCAGACATTTACATATTCCGCAATTTCGGGTGAGCGTATACAGGTAAGCGCACAGCCTTCATCGAGAAGGTCAATAGCCTTGTCAGGAAGAAAACGGTCTGTGATATATCTCTCAGCAAGTACAGCACAGAGTCTTACAAGATAATCTGAAATGTGTACCTTGTGATAATCTTCATAATATTTCTTTATACCGAGAAGTACATTTACTGTTTCCTCGATAGTAGGCTCATCAACAGTAACAGGCTGAAAACGTCTTTCAAGTGCAGAATCCTTTTCGATATACTTGCGGTATTCACCGAAAGTAGTTGCACCGATAACCTGTATTTCGCCTCTTGAAAGTGCAGGCTTGAGTATGTTTGCGGCATTCATTGAGCCTTCGGAATCACCTGCGCCTACGAGATTGTGTACCTCGTCAATAAAGAGAATGATATTTCCCTCACGCTTAACCTCGTCAATAAGTCCTTTTACTCTGCTTTCAAACTGTCCTCTGAACTGTGTACCTGCAACAAGTGCTGTAAGGTCAAGGAGATAGAGCTTTTTGTTTGCAAGATTGAAAGGAACATTGCCCTCGCTTATTCTGATAGCGATACCCTCTGCAATAGCGGTTTTACCTACACCGGGCTCACCGATAAGACATGCATTATTCTTTGTTCTTCTTGAAAGAATCTGAATAACTCTTGCGATTTCGCTGTCACGTCCGATTATATTGTCAAGCTGACCGTCAGCCGCCTTCTGTGAAAGGTCTGTACAGTATGTGCCTAAGAATTTCAGCTTATCCTTCTTTTTCTTTTTGTTTGCAGATGCTTTGTCGTCTGATTTTTTATCTGAATCTGAATCAGATGAATCTGCATTTTTATTCATCATTGCACCGCTGATTGACTTGCCGAGATTTTCAAGGAGCTTTCTCGGGTCAAAAGGATTTGACTTTTCGTCTTCATCATCGCCGTCAGATTTATCATTATCAGAATTGCCGCCGCCGAACATATCAGAAATGAAATCGGGCATAAGACCTGAGCCGCCCATTTCAAATGCGTCGCCGTCAAGCATACTCATCATGCTGTCGGAAATCTGGTCTATTTCATCATCTGTTACACCGAGACGATTCATATAATCTGCTACCTGCGGAATATTTCTTTTTCTTGCACAGGAAAGGCAGAGTCCTTCATTCTTTTTTTCATTGCCCTGTACGGAAGTAATGAATACTACCGCAGGACGCTTATTGCAGTTATTGCACATTATCATCAGTTTTGTTCCTCCTGTAAGGATTATTTCATATTGCTTATTAAATCGTAAATGTATTTGAATACATATGTTTTGTCAACTGCCGCAGAGCCGAAGAAACGTTCTGCATTGTCACCATAAATTTCAGATAATCTGATTACAGCTGTAACTCCGACAGCAACTACAGCACCTCTGCCTATACCGAGAAGTGCACAGAAGAAATGCTGAACAGGATTTTTTTCCATCTTGTCATTCTTTCCGAATGCTCCTGCAACCAGTATTGTAACTATAATTATAACAACGAGCAGTATTGTGAATACTGTAATTCTGAATCCGTTAATATATGCATTATCAATAAAGTTTGTGCATATGTATTCAGCCGCAGGTTTCATATTCTCATTGTCGAGCATAAGCGGTACAAGCTTTTCAAAAGCAGACGGATTTTCAACAATCTCCTTTTTAGCAAATTCAAGAGCATATTTTGAAATGTGCTTTTCGGTCATTTTTCCGAAAACATCAGCATAGCCCTCATGGAGTTTTTCTTCAAAATTCTCTGCTGTATCAACTACTCTGCCGTTTACATTATTTACATACTTGTAAATGTTTTCAGAAACCTTGTCATCCTTTCGGAGAGTTTCTTCAAACTTGAGAGTATTGATATTAAGTGAATAATCAAGGTCTTCAAGATAGAAAGCGAGTTCATTTATAAAAGCCTCTGAATCCATTTTGTTTGAAAGAGTCTTTATATTTGAATCTCTTGTTGTACCCTTGTAAACACTTTCCGCAATGCCGCCGCTTACTGAGAAAGCAACTGCCGCCGCAAGCAGAAAGCCTGCAAATGAAACCATATTTTTGATAAGATTTTTTCTTATGGAAATGAACATAAAAACGAGAAGTATAACAGCAATGCCGCCGTCATAAACCCACCATAAATTTTCGTTAAACATAATAATGCTGCTGAATCGGGTGCTAACCGAAACAGCCCTCCTTTCACGTCAGCTTTCAAAATCAATTCTGTCAATTTTTTTATAGCTTTTCAGATATACGTGTCTGCCGTTTTTTACAAAGCCTGTATATGAATCGCTTACATCTGCGGTTGAACGCAGCCCTCCATTAAAATCGTAAGCCATCATATGCTGCTGAGTGAGAACATATGCAAGTCCTCCGCTCACTGTAACATCTACAGCAGGGGTTTCAAGTTCAATTTCAAGCGGCTGTGAATTGCTGTCACTGAAAAGTACTGCAACATAGCGTCTTCTGTCATCATTGTTTATGATAACAGCAGATTTCCCCTCACTGCTTGAACCGCCCTTCATATCACCGTCATACTGATAAAACGAGCTTATCTGTCCGTTTTCGTCGAGATAACCGCATGCACTCATACCGAGTACAAATGCACCGTTTTTATAGCCGTAAAGCTCAAGACCCACAGTATTTATTCCCTGTGATTTCCATATTGAATTGTCTGTGCTGAAATCAACACATTCAACTGTAGTAACAAGCGTACCGTTTTCAGCCTGTATATATGATATAACACATCCCGAGCTGTCATTCATAAAGCTCAGATCGCTTACAAGCTCGATACATTTACGCTCGTAGACTATTTCGCCCTTTTTATCATATACATACATTTCGCAGTTATAACTGTCAGATGTTGTGACCACACCTGTATATCCTTCGGGACTTATTCTTGCGAAAAGTATGTTGTTGTCAAATTCTTTTTTGTAGAAAACATCTTTATCATCTTCAACACTGAGTCTGCTTCCACGGCTTTCATAAACAAGAGTTTTTGAGCCTGACGTATAGATTACAGAGTTAGTATATGTATGCTGACGTTTTTTAAGCAGATTACCCTCAGTATCATAATAATAGGTATATGAATCACTCAGAACAATTATATTTTTTCCTGAGCGGACAAGCTGATATTCATTGCCGTTTCCGACTTCAATAGGAAAATTTCCTTCGGCAAGCTGTCCCGAATTGACAATGGTTCTGTACTGATCGCCTATTCCACGCAGTTTGTTGTACCAGCTGTCTTTTGTGACGTAAAGAATAAATCCGACAGCAATTATAAGAAGAAACACAAGGAATTTGCGGAATTTCTTTTTTCTTAGTTCCCTTTTCTTTTTATCAACTATGTCTTCCTCATCTTTTACGGACATTATATCACCTCCGTTGCGGTGTACGAATAATATTATATATCAGCAAGGAGTTCTTCCTCGCTGTAGAAAACTCTGTTAAGGTAAAGACCATGTGCCATAGCAGTTCTGCCTGCTTTAAGCCTGTCTTTTGCCTCAAGGATAACAGGCATATCTGACGGAGAAAAACGCTTTTCGCTTACATCAAGCAGAGTTCCTGCAATTATCCTAATCATATTATACAGAAAACCATTGCCTTTTACAAGCATTATCACAGAATCTCCATCTTTTTCTATTTTAAGAGAATAGATAGTTCTTACAGTTGTTGAAACGTTTGTACAATCAGCACAAAACGATGCAAAGTCATGAGTACCCACAAAATACTGCGATGCCTCTCTTACAGCGTCAAGGTCAAGACTTCTTCTGTAATGAAACATTAAATCGGGAGCAAAAGGATTTTTTGACTCACTGTTGTGAATTTTGTAAATATATTCCTTGCCCACGCAGTCAAACCTTGCGTGAAAATCAAGCGGAACATCCTCACAGCTTAAAATTGAAATATCATCGGGGAGTTCACCGTTTACACCACGGCAGAAACCGAGATTTGAAATTCTGCTTTCGGTTTTAACATTAAAGCAGAACATATTTGCGTGAACACCTGTATCTGTTCTTGAACAGCCTGTTATTGTAACAGGCTCATTGAGAACCTTTGAAAGATGCTTTTCAAGAGTTTCCTGTACAGTTACAGCATTGCTCTGACGCTGAAAGCCGTGATAGTTTGTGCCTCTATATGATATCGTCACTTTCAGATTCCGCATTTTTTTCCTCCTCTCTGCGATAAACGATGAATGATGTTTCATCGGCATCCTCAAAAACGAGTGAATTGTAATACTCATCACTTTCACGGTCATAAAGAGCCATTCTTGTTTTTTCCATATACTTTTTATCCATGAATATTACAAGGATAATAAAGAGAAAACTTACAACTGAAAGAAGAAGACCTGTGCCGAATCCTTCGGGTGAATACACAATTCTTATATCATGTCTGCCTTCTTCAATGTTTACGCCGAGCATAGACTGTAAAACAGTGAATGTTTCAGCCTTTTTGCCGTCAACGTATACCTTCCATCCGCTTTCATACGGAATTGAAAGGAAAAGCACGCCATCCTTTTCAGCGGATACAGCACCATTTATTTTTGTATCGCTGAACTGTGAAATAACAAACTGCTCATCAGCAAGCTCATCATAAGCCTTTTTGAAAAGATTTGTGTCGAGTGAATAAGCCATTACCTTGAAATTACCCGACTTTTTGTCTTCTCTTGATGTTGCGGTTACTGTGGTATATTCACCCTTCTGAGCGTTGCCCATAGGGAAAACAAGCGGATAGCTCTTGATAAGGTCACCATTGTCAATTGTTGCGTCACCGCACTTTACTGTAAGGTCACCTATACAGCTTTGTGTACAGCTTGAATAACCGTAAAGGTATGCACCGTCAATTCCCTTGAATGTGAATTCAGCAGATGACAGACCTTTATTCTCATCTTCCGCACGGAAAGCATAATTGCCGAAACCGTTTTTTGAAGTTTCCATATTTGTATATTTTATGGAAGACGGATTCTGCGGTTTGTAGAGATTCTGCTCAATACCCGTTGCACGCTTAATGAGTTCATTCTGATATTCAAAAGGATTTGAGCCGTCGCTGTCGGGCATATTGAGAATATCACTATTCATCATAAAGCCGAGTGAAAGCGGATAGTTATTTTCATAAAGATGAACCTTGTCTGCCACATTTCTGTGAGAAAGCGCAAGCTCTTCTGTTTCAAGACTGCCGTTTTTACTTATGATATATTTAAGTCCGAGAAGTGAATTTACAACAGGTGATGAAAGTCTGTAGCAGTATCTGTTGCCTGCTTCCGACGCATAAAGTCCGAGACGTTTCATAAACCTTGTCACAGAAACATTCGCAGAAGATGAAAACTGTGAAATACCGTAATAGCCGTAAAGCGCACTGTCATTAAGTGTATATGTCCCTGTCATTTCAAGACGATAGAAAAGAGAATCATCCTGCATTCTCAAATCTTCGAGAAGAGTCTGCACAGGTGCATTCTTTGACGGATATTCGTTAAAGTTTGTTGTATCAACAGTTTTTACTCCTAACACCGCATTGCATACGCATTCAAAGACAACTGCCAAAGTAAGACCAAGTGAAAGCACAGAATTTCTGACTTTCTGACTTTTAAACGGAAAAAGCTTTGCCGATGCAAATATTATTATAAATGCCGCAGTGATTACAGCTGAAAATACTGCTGAATTCTCTGATAAAAACGGCTTGCCCTTTACAATGAAATTAAGTGCAAATACAGTTACAGGACATATCAGCATAAACAGAAAATGTATAGGTTTAATACCCCTTGACATTAAAACATCATATGCTCTGAATGCTGCTGCTGCAATTACAAAGCTCCATATAAACGCAAATCTGTACGGAATCTGATTAGTAAAGTGAAAACCATGAAAAATGAAATTCAGCTTGTTGATGTTGCAGCTTACAGCGATAACTGCAAGCATTGATGTTGATGCAAGCTTTTCTCTGATTTTGATTCCCTTTGAGAAGAAGAATACTCCGAAAAGCACAAGTGCAAGCATACCGCATGCAAGATTAGGAAGTCCTTCAACCTTGACAGGCGGATTATATGAAAGCAGATTTGCAAAAATCTCCTTCCAGTCGGAATAAACAGTAGTTGCCTTAGGCATACTGTTTTTTACGCTGTATGTCAGTTTAAGTCCGAAATATGCAGGCATAAGCATAAATCCGCCGAGACATACCGCAAGTATTGTTGAACGTATCATTATTACAAATGAAACAAGCCACTGCTTAATGCCCCTGAATTCTATAATGCCCGATGCAATGAACATAAATACTGTGAAAACACAGGTAAAATATCCGATATAATAATTAGAAATAAGCGAAAATGCAAGTGAAAATGTATATGTCTTCCATTTGCCTTCTCTGCATACAGCCACAACTCCAAGCATTACAAGGGGGAAAAGTGCGATTGTATCAAACCACATTACATTCCAGTAATAGCCGAGAAAATAACTGCTGAGTGCAAACATTGATGAAAACATACACACAGACATATCTTTTCGTTTGTAGGTGTATCTCAGAAAACAGCTGAAAAACGCACTGCAGAATCCAGACTTTGCACAGAGAAGAAACATAAGCACATCTCTTGCACGGCTTTCGTCAAACAGTACTGCAATCCAGTTAAGCGGACTTGCCGCATAGTATGAAATCAGCGAAAGAAAATTTGTACCAAGACCATTTTCCCATGAATACATGAAAGAACCGCCTTCTGCGAGTTTTTCCCTTACAACCCTGAAAAACGGAAAATACTGATGCCACAGGTCAACAACAAGCATCTGTCTTTGTCCGAAAGGGTGAACACCAAAATACGCAAAGGCACAGAGCATTATGAAAAACGGTATGAAAAATGATACAATAAAGCAGAATACACCGTTTTCGGTTATTTTTTCATATCTGCATTTTTTTGCTGAACCGTATTTTTTTTTGTCTGCGGATTCTGTCAGAGTCTGAGTATTCATATAGTCCTTTCCATTCTTTCGTTTATAATCGTTTTATTTCTTTGTAATAATACCGACAGCAACAGTTACTGCGAAGAATATAAGCGTTACTGCAAGTGCGATATAGTCTGATGATGTTGATTTAAGCTGACGAAGACGTGTTCTTCCTTCACCACCGTTGTAGCATCTGCATTCCATTGCAGTAGCAAGCTCATCTGCTCTGCGGAATGATGAAATGAAAAGCGGAACAAGTATAGAAACAAGATTTTTCGCCCTTGTAATGAAACTTCCCGTATCTATTTCAGCACCCCTTGCTTTCTGCGCTGACATAATCTTGTCGGTTTCTTCTATAAGTGTAGGAATAAAACGCAGTGCAATAGTCATCATCATTGCAAGCTCATGTACGGGGAATTTTAATTTTTTAAGCGGTGAAAGCAGTCTTTCTATTGCGTCTGTAAGAGTAATAGGTGATGTTGTGTAGGTGAGCAGTGAACTGCCGATAATGAGCAGTACTATTCTGATTATCATAAACAAACTTATGCTTAAACCGTCTTCTGTAATTTTGATGAATTTCCATTTCCACAGCACATCTCCCGAGCCTACAAGAAAAAGGTTGAGAAGTGCCGTTATAAGCAGAAACGGAAGAAGCGGTTTTATGCTTTTTGCAAACATCTTCACCGGAATTTTTGAAATTACCACAGTCATAAGCGTATAAACCGCCCCTATCGCAAGACACGGGAATGTTCCGCCTGTGAAAAGCATAATGATGAAAATGAGTGTTATCACTATCTTGAAACGTGGGTCAAGACGATGTATAAAGCTGTTTCCGGGGAAATACTGTCCGATTGTAATATCCTTCAGCATATTATTCTGCCCCCTTTTCATTCAGCGTTTTCAGAAGAAGTTCCTTTGCGTAGCCTACGGTAAATACTTCCTTGCCGAAATCAAGACCACGGCGTTTCAGTTCACCGAAAACCTTTGTAATCTGCGGTACATCAAGACCTATTTCAGATATTTCGTCTGCTCTTGCGAAAACATTTACTGTATCATCATAGCAGAAAAGCTTTCCTTTGTTCATAACGAGAATTTTGTCTGCAAAGGATGCGATATCCTCCATACTGTGAGAAACTATGAGAATTGTGTTTTTAGTTCTCCTGTGATAATTTTTGATATGTTCAAGTATTTTGTCACGTCCTGCAGGGTCAAGACCTGCTGTAGGTTCGTCAAGAATAAGAATTTTCGGCTCCATAGCCATTACACCGGCAATTGCCACACGTCTTTTCTGTCCGCCCGAAAGCTCAAAGGGTGAACGCTCCATAAGTTCTTCTGAAAGACCTATGTCATGTGCTGTTTCAAGAACTCTGCGCTTTATTTCAGCATCATCAAGTCCCATATTCTTAGGACCGAATGCAATATCCCTGTATACAGTTTCTTCAAAAAGCTGATATTCGGGATACTGAAAAACAAGTCCGACTTTAAAGCGGACATTACGGATATTATCCTTATCCTCCCATATATCCTTGCCGTCAATCAGAATTTTTCCTGACGTAGGGCTGAGAAGTCCGTTGAAATGCTGTATGAGTGTAGACTTTCCTGAGCCTGTGTGCCCCATTACACCTATCATTTGTCCTTCTTCTATTTTAAGGCTTACATGGTCAACAGCGGTTTTTTCAAAGGGAGTGCCGACGCTGTAGGTATATGTAAGCTCCTGTGTTTCAAGGATTGCCAATTATTTTTCGCTCCTTTTACTGAAAAGTTTTTCAATAGCCTCAACACATTCCTTTTCAGAAATGATTTCGGGAGAAATGTCAAATCCGGCTTTGCGCAGTTCCCACGCAAGCTCTGTAACCTGCGGTACATCAAGACCTATGCTTTTTAAGGTTTCAACCTGTGAGAAAACCTTTTCGGGAACATTGTCAAGTACAACCTTTCCCTTGTCCATGACAACCACTCTGTCGCAGTCTGCCGCCTCATCCATATAGTGAGTGATAAGGACAATTGTAATGCCCATTTCACGATTCATTTTGTGTATAGCCGCAAGAACTTCTTTTCGTCCCTGCGGGTCAAGCATTGCAGTAGGCTCGTCAAGAATGATACATTCGGGGCGCATTGCAATTACACCTGCAATAGCCACACGCTGTTTCTGTCCGCCCGAAAGCTGACTCGGTGAATGCATGCGGTAATCGTACATATTTACAGCTTTCAGCGAATCATCAACACGCTGACGCATTTCTTCGTACGGCACACCTAAATTTTCAAGTGCAAACGCTACATCCTCCTCAACGATTGAAGATACAATCTGATTATCGGGATTCTGAAAAACCATTCCTGCAAACTGTCTTAATTCAAAGAGCTTTTCTTCGTTTTTGGTGTCAATGCCGCCTACAGTAACTGTTCCCGATGTAGGAATCAGAATTGCGTTAAGATGCTTTGCAAGAGTTGACTTGCCGCATCCGTTGTGACCAAGCACCGCAACGAATTCACCCTTTTTTATGTTAAGGTCAATTCCTTTAAGCACCTCCGCACTCTCTTTTTCATCAGAAGAGCCGTAGCGAAAATGCAAATCCTTAATTTCTATGATATTGCTCATGCGAATAAATATCTCCGTTCTGTTTTATGTATACGCTTTTATATCGGGATTTATTTATATACGGGAGACTTATTGAGGGAAACCCTTTTGAAAAAGGGTTTGCTTACCGCACGGTACCCTCTGTCACTTCGTGACATCTCCCTACACTGTAGGGAGTCACCCTCAAACTCCCTTCCTAAAACTTTCTGCG
>JAKSQU010000139.1 GCA_024403965.1 Ruminococcus sp. | reverse complement strand
ACAAAAAAATTTACTTCGCAATACTCACACATTAATTATGCGGTATTGCCTTAACTGTTACAAATGATAAATGGAGAGAACTCAAAACCATTTCTCTCCGTTTTTTATATATTCAAATTACAGTTTAAATACCACACCCATCACAGCACCGCATAAAATCCAGAATGCAGGATGGAGTTTTTTTAGTTTTTCAAGGTTCATCAGTACAGCGTATACTGCGCAGACCGCCACAAGAACTATCGGAAATCTGAATGCACCGTCTTCGCCTGTGAAAAGTGCAGTGCGGAAAATTCCCCATACTGCTGTTGCAATAAGTCCTGTTACCGCAGGACGAATTGTGCCGAATGCCGACTTGACGTATTCGTTTTTGCTGAAACTGTCAAGTATTTTAGCTATCAGTATTATAACTATAAGACTCGGCAGAACAAGTGAAAGAGTCGCAGTAATTCCGCCTAAAAATCCGGCAGCATTGTAGCCGGCATAGGTTGCCATATTTATGCCTATCGGTCCGGGAGTACTTTCGCTTACGGCAAGCATATTCGTTACATCTGCCACTTCATACCAGTCATGTCTTGACGGAAGGTCCATAAGAAACGGAATTGTTGCAGGTCCGCCGCCTACTGCGAAAAGACCTATCTGAAAAAATTCTATGAAAAGCTGTAAGTATACGTTCATTTTTCAGTTCCCCTTACCTTTCCGAGAATTACACCGAATATGCCCGAAATAATTACAAGCAGTACTGTCGGTACAGGTGTGAACATTGCAAGCAGAAACGCAAGTATGCAGACTGCCGCAGTGATTTTGTCCTTGACTGTTTTCTTTGCCATAGTGAAAACTGTGTTTACCATAAGTGCACAGACAACTACCTTTATTCCGTTCACAGCGTGTTTAACTGTTTCACTTTCCATGAACTGATTAAGGAACATTGCAATAACTGAAACAATTATAAGTGACGGACTAATCATGCCGAGAGTAGAGAAAACCGCACCTAAAATACCCTTTCGTTTATAGCCGACAAAGGTTGAAACATTGACGGCAATTATACCGGGCGTACATTGTCCGACAGCGTAATAGTCGAGTAAATCTTCTTCAGTAACCCATTTTTTCTTTTCAACGAGTTCATGCTTTAACATAGGGAGCATAGTAAGACCGCCCCCGAAAGTAAGTCCGCCGATGCGGAAAAAGGCACAATATAATTCTAAAAGTTCTTTCATAGTATATCCTTTCTGTTTTTGGGGATGATTGGTTTATCTTCATTCCGATAAAAACTATTTCCTAACCGTCAATTCTGCAATTGAAATAAAATGCTTTATGGCAAAGCTTTCATCCGTAATTTCATCAAGCATTTTCATGTGTTCTTCTTCCCATTTAGCAACATCTTCCGCTGACATTGATGCAGATACACCACGACAGGCTTTCATTCTGCCGTTCCATGTTTCTCTTGTAAATGCAACATCAGAGTCGATAATGTCATGCAGTTTAATATCAAAAAACTCACTGTACTCATCGGGTACCCACACATTTTTTCTGATTTCACCTGCACCTGTCCAGTCGGGATTGTATTTAAGAATGATTTTCTCGCTTTTCATGGCAATATCATCTTCAAAAGGAAGCCATGCCATATACATAATAAGGAATTTTCCGCCTTTTTTCAGTATTTTTGCAAGCTTAGGCGCAAGTATGCTGTGATTCGGATACCATATACACTGACATGCTGTAACAACATCAAAAGTATTGTCGGGATAGCTTATATCCTCTGCACCGCATGTATAGAATTCGATATCCATATTGTCGGATTCTGCAAGTATTTTTGCCTGTTCTATCTGATTTTCCGATATGTCAGTACCTGTCCACACAGCACCGTATTTATACATATTTCGTGGAATAACGCCTGTGCCTGTGCCGATGTCAAGAACCTTCTGTCCGTCTTTGCAAAGACCGAGTGAAAGGATTTTTTCATAGAATTCCTGTGGATAAATATCTCTGTATTTTGCATAGTCCTGTGATGTTTTACCCCAGTCGAATTCGTTTCCGTTGTCTATAGAATTAAGTTTCATTTTTCCTCCTTTATAAAAAAACAGCACAGTACATCATATGACATACTGTGCTGAAACGTGCTTTTAAAAATCAGTTGAGTGTAGCAAGATAAGCTTCAAGTGAATCGCACTTGCCTGTTGAAGAAAGTGCATAGTATGTAAGAACAGCAGATGCATCTGTAGCATCAATAATTCCGTCCTTGTTTACATCGTATACATTCTTGATGAAATCAGTTATCTCAACATCACTTACTGAGCTTTGAGCATAGAATGTGAGAATTGCTGATGCATCAATAGCATCAACTACGCCGTCTTCATTTGTATCACCGAGCACATATGAGCCTGTTGGTGCTCCGTCGCCTACAGTAATTTTGAGTTCCTTTAAATTAAGATTATTATTTGCAATTGTGTATCTTGTTCCCTGTACTTCAATCATAGGTGTAGGGTTGTCATATTCACCTGAAAGGTCTGTGTTGTACTTACAGAACTTAACATTATATTCACCGTCAGCAAGTCCCTTTGGAAGTACTACATTGAACATATAGAAAGGATGGTCTGTTGATTTTGTGCCTGTATATGAATAACCTGTACCGCCGTTAGTCCATGAGCATCCAAGGAAATAGTTGTCTGTACCTGCGGCACTTTGGCTTGCATCAAGACCAAACTGATATGAACCGTCGTTAAGGAATACACCTCTTGATGAAAGTGAGCCGGCAAAAGTTACAGGAAGGTCTGTTGAGAATGCTGTACCGTCAGGAAAAGCATAATCCTTTGCTGCTGAGAAATAAGGCTTTGATAACTCAATTCTTGTAAAGGCAATATCCTTTGAATCAACAGTGAGGTTTGAAGAAACAGCAAGCATATCACTTGTTGCCTCGTCGAGATAAACTGCACACGGGATAACAATATCGCCTGCGGCAATATCTTCCTTGCTTACCTTTATTTCATTGCCCATTGCACTGTACTTTGAATCAGCCTCTTTGTATGCTTCGATTGAAAGTCCTTTTGATGCGTCAGCAGCATTTACTGATGGGAGCATTGTGCATACTGCTGTTGCAGCCATTGCCATTGCTGTAGCTGCTGATACTAAATTCTTAATTTTCATGATAGTTCCTCCTTTGAGAGATAGATATTGATTATCGGGCTGTAAGGCTAAGCCTTAAAAATTTCCCTGTAAAAGCATTATAACATACTTCACAGAAAATTGCAATAATTTCTTGAATTTTAATGGAATTTATTCATCAAACAGCGGTGTTGAGAAATATCTCTCTGCTGTGTCGGGGAGAAGTGTTACAACTGTTTTGCCTTCTCCGAGTTCTTCTGCAAGCTTTAATGCCGCCGCAACGTTTGTACCTGCTGAAATTCCGCACATGATACCTTCTTTGCTTGCTAAATCCTTTGCAGTCTGAATTGCCTCCTCGTCTGTGACAATGTGAATATGGTCATAGATTTTTGTATTGAGAATATCGGGAATTATGCCGTCACCGATACCCATCTGCAGATGTGTTCCGATATTTCCGCCTGCAAGAATTGCCGCATTTTCGGGTTCAACTGCCCATATTACCATATCAGGATACTGTGCCTTCAATGCCTCACCGATACCTGTGATTGTACCGCCTGTGCCTATACCTGAGCAGAATCCGTCAATCTTAACGGCTGTCTGTTCAAGAATTTCAAGTGCTGTATGATACTTATGTGCACCGATGTTGTTTATATTTGAAAACTGCTGCGGAACAAAAACATTCTTGTTTTCAGCCGCCATTCTGAGTGCTGTGTCAAGACATTCCTGTATGCACTTTCCGATATCTCCGTCATCGTGAACAAGCATAACCTCTGCGCCATAGTGCTTAACGAGTTTTCTGCGTTCTTCACTTACTGAATCGGGCATGATAATGATAGTTTTATATCCCTTTACCGCACCGACAAGTGCAAGACCTATTCCCTGATTTCCGCTTGTAGGCTCTACGATAATCGTATCCTTGTTGATTTTTCCTTCCTGTTCAGCGTGAAGAATCATATTATAGGCTGTTCTTGTTTTGATTGAACCGCCTACATTAAGTCCCTCGAATTTAACGAGAATATCAGCATTTCCAGGTTTATTCATACGGTTTAAACGAATCATCGGAGTGTGTCCGATAGCGTCAAGTATATTATTGCAGATCATAATTTTCTCCTTACAGATATAGCATTATATTGTATTCAGATTGTTCTGAAAACATAACTCTTATATTATAATATATTTCAGAGAAAAAGGCAAGAAAAATAATTGAGCCGTATCTGTTTTTTCAGATACGGCTCATGGGTTAAGGAGAATTTATATGTA
>JAKSQU010000138.1 GCA_024403965.1 Ruminococcus sp. | reverse complement strand
CAAACACAAAACCTAAATTACAAGTGCATATTTAAAAGAGACGAGCGAAAGCAGATTTCTCTTCCCCTGTGAGCAACGAGTGAAACGAGTGAGAGCGTGACTCGCCAACGCAGGCTCTGCGCACAAGTCCGTATTTAATAAAGACGAGCGAAAGCAGATTTCTCTTCCCCTGTGAGTAACGAGTGAAACGAGTGAGAGCGTGGCCAACGGGCACAGGTACTGTGCTTAATATGCCTTACCCCAGTAAACCATGTGCTTTGCAGGTTTGCCGCAGCATACGCACTTGTCGCTGAGCTGTTCCTGTTCAAAAGGAATACAGCGTGAACCTACGCCTGTCTTTTCCTTGACTTCGTCTTCACAAGCTTCTTCACCGCACCACATTGCCTTTACGAAACCGTCGCCCTTTTCATTGAGTGCTGTAATAATTTCGTCTGTGTTTGTGCATGCATATGTCTTTTCTGTACGATTCTGAAGTGCCTTGTCAAACATTCCCTTTGGAATAACATTTTCAAGAAGGTCATTTACTGTTTCTACAAGCTTGTCAAGTGAAACTGTGAGCTTTTCACCGCTGTAGCGTACAGCAACAACGCACTGATTCTGCTCAATATCTCTTGGACCGATTTCAATACGAACAGGCATACCCTTCATTTCGTATTCAGCAAACTTCCATCCAGGTGAATTTTCACTGTCATCAAGCTTAACTCTTACACCTGCATTTTTCAGCTGTGCATAGAGTTCATTTGCCTTGTCAAGTACACCTTCCTTATGCTGTGCAACAGGAACGATAACTGCCTGTACAGGTGCTACAGCAGGCGGAAGAACAAGACCGCTGTTGTCACCGTGTGTCATGATAACAGCACCGATAAGACGTGTTGTCATGCCCCAGCTTGTCTGATGCGGATTTACACGCTTGTTTTCCTTGTCTGTATATTCAATGCCGAAAGCCTTTGCAAAGCCGTCGCCGAAATAGTGTGAAGTACCAGCCTGTAAAGCCTTGCCGTCGTGCATAAGAGCTTCGATTGCATATGTTGAAACTGCTCCTGCAAACTTGTCGCTCTCTGTCTTCTTGCCCTTTACAACAGGCATACAGAGTGAATTTTCGCAGAAATCAGCATATACATTAAGCATACGCTCTGTTTCTTCAACAGCTTCTTCAGCAGTAGCATGAATTGTATGACCTTCCTGCCATAAGAATTCTCTTGAACGAAGGAAAGGACGAGTTGTCTTTTCCCATCTTACAACGCTAACCCACTGATTGTAGAGCTTTGGAAGGTCTCTGTATGAATGAACGATATTAGCGTAGTGTTCGCAGAAAAGAGTTTCAGAAGTAGGACGTACGCAAAGTCTTTCTTCAAGCTTTTCTGTACCGCCGTGAGTAACCCATGCAACCTCAGGTGCAAAGCCTTCAACGTGGTCTTTTTCCTTCTGGAGAAGACTCTCCGGAATGAACATAGGCATACAAACATTTTCATGTCCTGTAGCCTTGAATTCAGCATCAAGAATTTTCTGAATATTTTCCCAGATTGCATATCCGTATGGACGGATAACCATACAACCCTTTACGCTTGTATACTCAACAAGCTCTGCCTTTTTGCAGATATCTGTATACCACTGAGCAAAATCCTCATCCATTGAGGTAATCTCAGATACAAGTTTCTTATCCTTTGCCATTTATAATGCTCCTTTTCAATATAATTACAGTACTTTCATTATATCACTTTTGATTAGGAATGTCAAACAAATTATCGTGATTTCCACGGAAATCAATTATGTGACTGCAATGACACCGTTTCGCCGCCCGTCAAGCTAATTTTCTTAAATTCAAGCATATTCTGTAGGGGCGGACCCGTGTGTCCGCCCGAAATCCGCATTGTAACCCCGACGGGCGCACACATGGGTGCGCCCCTACAAAACACAAAACGGAGAATTGTTGCAGTATGAAAAGTCTACAAAAATTGATGTGCTTTTTTGTGCGGTTATACAAATACGATTTATTTTTCGTCTTTTTGCTCCTTGAAAATCACTTATTAGTGAAACTACAGAAAAGGAGCATTTTTTATGCGTAAATTATTATCAGCAGCAACAGCAATTGCTGTTTTAACATCATTCACTGGTTGCAGTAGTAAGAAAGAAAAATCCGTACCACAGGTAAAGACTGAAATAATCGGAACAACTGATTCTTCAACTGATGTTAGTGAAGATAAACCAAAAGAGAATATCACTTTAAATTACGCTGTATACGGCGAAATGGATAAAGAAGAATATAATCTTATTAAAAAATTCAATGAGACTGACAACGGATATGTCATTGTAACAAAGGACTACTCCGAATATTTATCTCCTGAGGAGGATGGAAGCATTTTGTACGATGAGGATAAAGCAAGAACCTTAAATATAAAACTTATGCAGGATATCTCCAACGGTGATATTGACATTGTTCGTGATTACTATCTTAGTGGTTCTCAAACTATGAACAGACTTTCTTCAAGAGGAGCTTTTATTAACTTATATGAAATGATGAATACAGACTCAGAAATAAATAAAAATACTCTTAACAGTCATATTTTAGAGCTTCACGAAACCGAGGGCAATCTGTATTGTTTACCGTTTAACTACACTATAAGTACACTTATCGGAGAATCACGTTATGTTGGTGATAATGAAGGCTGGACTCTTGATGAAATGATTTCTTGTTGGGAGAAAATGCCTGAAGGATCGATGATTGAGGGACATAAAGAAAAGAATTATGTTTATTTAACCATTCTCAGGGGAATGCTGGGTTCATTTATAGATTATAAGAACGCAAAGGCAAATTTTGATTCAGCTGACTTTAAAAAAGCTCTTGAATTTTGTAACTCATTCGATGACATATACGGAAAATACAGTGACCCTGAATTAAATGCGGTTAATTTTGTTTTTGAACAAAGATTTTATGGATTTGCTGAAACCCATGTTGCTTTATGTGATATAAATGTTGACAACTATACATTTGTGGGATATCCTTCTGATGATGGATGTGGTGGCTTTATTAATACATCAGGCAATCGATTGGCAATTTGTTCAACAGTTACAGAAAAAGAGAAAATCGGAGCATGGGAATTTATACGTTCTTACTGTCTTGATGATTTTCAGACAGATTATTACTGTAGAAAAGAAACTGTTATTATTGACGGAGAAAGAAAAGAAATGTATCTTGAACCTAAAGGTTTTCCAATAAATGTATCGGTATATAACAAACTTGCAAATGAAACAATGAACGGAAAGCTCATGGATAGTACAATTTCTGTAAATGAGAATCAGTCTGATATTGGTTTCCTAACTAAAAAGGAACTTGAACATCTTACTGATTACACAAACAAAATACAAAATCTCTCAGTAACTATTGATGATGATTTGAACAAAATTATAAATGACGAAATTATTGATTATTTTAATTCTGAAATCTCTATTGACACTTGTATAGCCCTTATACAAAATCGTGCAGAATTAATGTTATCTGAAAAACAATAAAATTATATTTTTTATCACTTTTGATTAGGAATGTCAAACAAATTATCGTGATTTCCATGGACGCTTGTTTTCTGTCCATCCCTTAGCCTTCCAGTATTCAACATCTCTCGGATTAAAGCCGTTTTTCTGCATGAGATGCATGATAAAGAAGAATCCCCTTGTCTTTAGTGACGGCTTGATTTTTCCGTTTCGTGCCTTGATTTTCTCAGCCATTGCAGAAACAGCTTTTTCAATTGATTTTTTCTTCTTTTCGTTAATACTTTCCCAGTCTGTAGCCGCAACGCCGTTTCCGTATCTGTAAATTTTAGCAATTCCCCAGAAAAACAGGCTGTCCGCCATATCCTTGATTGCAGATTTCATACCGGCACCTGCCGCAGTAGTAATGCATACTCCCTGTTTGCTGAACATTTTTTCTTCCGGAGAATGCACCATCCAGCGATAGCCGTAATGATCGAGAAATGCTTTCATAGCACCTGTTGCATGATATACATAAACAGGACTTGCAAGAATAATTACATCAGCATTGTCAATTGCGTCAGTAATCGGAGAAAGTCTGCTATAGTGCGGACATTTTGTTTCAGATACCATAAAGCAGTTTGTACAGCCTGTGCAGAATTCACCGAAATCCTTCGGAAGAAAGAATTCTGTAATTTCACCGCCGATTTTCTCAGCAAGACTATGTGCAATGTGATAAGTAGAGCCTTTGTGACTCTGACCATGAATAATAACAGTTTTCATAATATTTCTCCAAGCATACATAATATATTTATTATAGCACAGTTGTTTTTTTATTGCAATATATAACGGCTCACGAACACGGGAATCATTTTTTGTCTGTAGGGGCGGCGTTTCGCCGCCCGTTTGAATGTTGTATGTGTCTTCGGGCGGCG
>JAKSQU010000137.1 GCA_024403965.1 Ruminococcus sp. | reverse complement strand
AGCAGTTCACGTGTCTGCTTTTTGCATTCTGACCTTTTCATAGCTTTCAGAGAGCCTATATACCGCATAAACTGTCCCGCCGTAAAGTCTTCATACATTCCCTGCAGCTGCGGAGTATAGCCGACTTTTCTGCGGAATTTTGCTCCCATAGTCAGAATTTCAGTATCATTGTAAAGGATTTCTCCCGAAGTTCGTTTGATATTGTCTGTTATCAGATTCAGAAAAGTTGATTTTCCTGCGCCGTTTGCTCCGAGAATTCCGTAAACACCTTTATCAAGAGTAAGTGAAACGTTATCGAGAACAGTATGCTCGCCGTATTTTTTAGTAAGATTTTTGGTTACAAGCATATTATGTCACCTTTCATTCGTCAAAATTCTGTTCCTGCATTTTTTCAAGCATTTTCGGTGATGGATAATCTTTCCAGTAATTATCCCAGCTTTTAGTCTCATATGCTGTTTTCCACTCAGGATTTCCGTTTAATGCGTCTTCAATTGTGCAATATGTCATTAACATATTTTCACTTAAAATGAATTGTTCACCTTTAGGTATTCCGATATATATCTTATCATTGTTAACTGCAAAAGTTCTTGTATCGGAAGACCAGATACCCCCATCTCCGCTTGATATATTTAAATAGCCATCATCCTGATTTTCTTCACATGGAATAGCTTTTATCAGCTCTCCTTTTTCAGAATAGATTTTTAATTCTTTCTGACCGAGTACATACAGCTTATCATCATAGGGCACAAATCTCGTACCCATATTTTTTTCAGACGGCATTATTTCAACACCGTTAGGTTTTAATGTCTGATAGTCTATTGCAGCAAAGCTTACTGAATCAGTTTCTTTATAGTATTTCGTTACATAAAACGCTGACTCACCAAATGCAACTATCCCCGGCCATTTTTCAAGTCCGTAAACATTATCGCCCTTTTGAGTCTGTCCTTTCAGCCTTTCAGTTTCGCCTGTGATAACATTCATTCTGAAATCACCGCCGTACATAGGTTTTTGTGCTCGGACAGAATAATAAATATAATCTCCGTGTCCGCCGATTACTGTTGCCTCTTTTCCTTCCTTGTATTCAGTTTCCTCAAACAGTATTTCCTTTTCACCTGTCTGAATATTTACTTTGACAAATCCGCTCTGAATATATTGACCATACCAAAGTGCGCCAAACATATACGGAATATAAGCATATCCCTTATGAATTATAAACTGCGGCATAGAGCCATAGCCACTGTAGTTATCTTCATTTGGGTTCATTATTTTGGCAACATCACAGACCTTGTCAAGAGTTGTGCCGTCAAGAGATACTTTGTAAAGAGCATAACCAAGATTTTCCTTTGTTTTTTCATCAGCGACAAAATATATGTAGTTATCATACAAAATAGTATTTGTTATCGGGCTGAAATTATAGGTAGCTGTACAGCTTTCATTTCCGTCATGTCGGCACTCGGGTTTTGGACAAAGAAAAATGTCAGCATCCGTTGATTTTTCAGAATATCGCAGTGAAAGCAAAAAATCTTCATTGTTATAATAGTAACCGCTTTCAGTTTCCATTATCTGTCTTCCGCCCGGATTGTCAGACGGCATTTCAACGGATTTCTCTGTTTCCTTTTTTGCACCGCAGCTGCTTAATGTCACTGCACGCGCCACATCAAGAGTAAAAAATCTTTTTGTGTGTTTCATTTTGTTCATCCTTTCGGTTGATATATTTTGTGATTTCAGTATAATACAGGAAATAAAAAAAATCAACCGCTTTTGCAGAAGCGGTCGATTTTTATGCAGAAGTGGTCATTTTTTTATATCTGAACTGAAATTCAGCAGTACTGAAATACAAAAAATTCCGTCTGTACAATTAATATTCACGTCACCCGAATAGTTTTCAGCCGCCTTTCGTACACGTTTTAATCCAAAGCCGTGATAAGCCTTGTCTGCTTTCTGTGTTGAAAGGTCTTCATTTATCTCATTATATGGATTTTCACAGATAATGCATATCATATCAAGATGTCTTTTTACTCTGAGATTGATATATCTTTCTTCGGGAGATATTTTCTCTGCCGCCTCGATTGCATTATCAAGTATATTTCCAAATATACTGCAAAGGTCATATTCAGAAATCTGATTTTCTGAAAAATCAATAAAGAATTCTGTATTCAGCTTTATTCCTTTTCTTTTCATTTCTGATGATTTACTGAATAAAAGCGAATCAAGAACAAGTGAACCTGTGTTGACAGGCGGACGTACTTTGTCCATTTCTGACGATATATCATCAAGATATTTTCTTGCGTCATCTATTTTTCCGTCATCAATGAGAATTGCAACTGCTGTGAGATGATTTTTTATATCATGACGTATCATTCGTGTTTCGTTGTATTTTTCTGTCATCTCATCATAATATTTTCGCTCAGCCGCATTCTTTTCACTCAGCAGCATTCCTTCAACAGTACGGTATGCCCACAGGAATGAGAAAATTAATACTGCTGCCGAAACAATGCATAAAAGCAGAGTATGGTTAAATATTCCGCCTAAAATGTTGTAACTGCCGTACTGTCCGATAATGCTTTCTGAACTGAATATGCTGAATACATGCCATTTTGAGCCAAATACTGTCAATACGGTTTCTGTCATTATCGGAAACAGAACAATACACCATTTAAAGCGTGATTTTGATGAAAGAAATGCTGTCGAAAGAAAAAATACAATAAGACAGCCTGTCATCTTAAACAGAATTCTTACAGCCGCAAATACACCTGCCGATATTTCATATGGACATGAGATAAATTCCCACACAGACTGCACAGACCTGCTTAAATCACCAAGACCTACAGATTTCTCTGCGATTATGCCGTTTTCAGCGTACATCATGATAACCGCCGCAGAAACAAATAACGCAGCAACAGAAAGTCTGCTTTTTTCAATAATCTTCCCCTCTGCAGCAGCTCTGAAACCGCTGATATAAAGCCATGCGCAGACAAACATAGTCACTATGCAGAGTATATCAGTAATTCTGTCTTTGAAAAGAATGTTTATTCCGGCATCCTGTTCGGGACTTATTTTTATATTTTCAAATCCATAATAGCTTTTTTCTACATTGAGAATATTTGCTTTCAGATTGCTGTCAAATATGCTTACCGACATCATAGATTCCGCATTTGCCTGTAGATTTCTGATATATTCAGGATAATCTCTGACATAGATAAGCCTTTCAACAGCAAGGTCAACAATTCGTTTTTTAGATTCAGCCTGTGCGTCGGTCATTGTTGATGTACTCGCAAGCTTTTCAGCTTCTTCTAATGTCATTTCGTAACCTCTGTATTTTGACCGCTTTTTTTCGTTGATTTCCAAAGCTGTGCGGTATTTCTGCAGCCTTTCTGATTCAGCCGTAAGCTTTGACAAGGCTTCATCTGTACCAAAAGTACTAACGCTTTTGATTATCTGTGATACATTATCAAGTGTGCTTTTGGTCATTACAGTATTTCCGCAGGTTACATAATCTGTATTCTGTATATTTGATAAAGCTGTCAGACAGTTTATTATCAGCATTGCGACAAGAACAAATAATATGATAAGATAATTTTTCTGTATCTTCATATAATACCATCCTTAATGCCTTTCATTACAGCTGTCATAACCAGTTTCCTTTTACGTCTGCTCACAGGAAGAGTGACTTCGTTTATCATTTCAATTGTATCAGTATCAATACGTTTTATTTTTGAAATCTGTACATAGATTGACTTATGAATTTCGATAAATCTGTCCTGTGGGAGCATTTCTGAAATTTTACCAACCGCCAAGGGGGAATGAATGGAATTATTCAATAATGTAACTTTGGTTCCTCTGCCGTCTGATTCTATGTAAAGTACATCTGATGACGAAACAAGACTGACTGAGCCGTCATCTGACTGAACTGAAATCATAGTGGCTTTACGCTTACTGAACAATCTGTCAAGAACAGAATACAGCCTGTCTTCAAGTGAAGACTTAATGATATAGTCAAAGGCGGATACAGAATATCCCTCAACCGCTCTGTTTTCAATGCTTGTAACAAAAATAACAGCCGCAGACGAATCATATCTGCGTATCAAAGATGCAGTATTGATACCATCAGATTTTTCGAGTTTGATATCAAAGAAATAAATGTCAAAGCGTTTCCCGTCGGTAATTTCTTCTATTATAGGCTTTCCGTCAGTATAAAGTTTATAGTTGAATTCAATTGCGTTTTTTTCAAGATATTCCGTCAGAAGTAATATTAACCTGTCAGAATATGCCTGTTCGTCTTCACATATTGCTATGTTGAGCATTTTGTATCACCACCTTAATGATATTATAAACGAAAAAGATAATAAAAACAAGATGTGTACTTTTAATATGTATATGCAGACTATTTATTTATAGTAAATTAACAAAACAAGCTGTTACAATTTGTTCAATCCTA
>JAKSQU010000136.1 GCA_024403965.1 Ruminococcus sp. | reverse complement strand
TAGCAACAGTTTTGCCCTGTGCTTTCAAAGCCTTAACCAAAAGACGTTTTTGTTCGGGAGTAACTCTTCCGAAAACAGTATATTCTTTAACAGCATCATACAGAGATTTTTCATTTATAAGAGTTGATGCATCAATAAATTTATCAGCATTCTTTATTTCGGCAATCTTAGCGACTTCCGAAACAGTGACAGGGTTATCACCCGAAATAACCTTAATTTCAACACCCTGTTCAGCAAAATATCTGAAAGTCTGTACAGTATTTTTACGGACAGGATTTGAAAGAATAATCAAAGCCAAAGGGTTAACAGGAGAGCTAAGACGTTTACCATCAGCAATCCCGTCATGAATTCCGAATACAAGAACTCTGTATCCTTTTCGGCTGAATTTTTCAATGTCAGAACTGTAGTACTTGTAATTATCTGAAAGAACAAACTCAGGAGCACCGAGTACATAGCAGATATTCTCAAATACTGCACTGCTGTACTTGAATTCAGAAGAAAAAGCAGTAACGCTTTCAGCGGTATGAACAACAGGGGAGCAGAAATGCTTTTTTATAGCAGACATAGTTTCATTATCCGAATTATGTGCCGCAGAAAAGTCGTTGATAAGCGAGTGAATTTCATTTGATGATACTGTATCAGAAAGTGTAACTACATCAGAAACTGACATAGTATTTTCTGTAATAGTACCTGTTTTGTCAACGCAAAGAACATCGACTCTTGCAAGAGTTTCAATACATTTCATATCATGAACAAGAACACGTTTCAAAGCAAGACGAACAGTACTTACAACAAGAGCGGCACTTGCCACAAGATATAAGCCTTCGGGAATCATTCCGAGTACAGCGGCAACCATACCCTGAACACTTGCCTTAACAGTATCGTGATTGAAAAAATAAGCCTGACAGAAAAGAATAATGCCAATCGGAATAAGAATGAAACCTGTGATTTTCAGAATAAGGTTCAAATCCCTTATCATTTCAGACTGTTCACCCCTGCGTGATTTTTTAGCCTGTAAAGTAAGCTGAGAAATATATGATGAATGTCCGACTTTTTCAAGTTTAGCGTAACACTTACCCGAAACAACAAAACTTCCTGACATAAGAGTATCACCGACTTTTTTAGTTATTTCATCGGATTCACCTGTCAGCAGAGACTCATTGACGGAAACTGTTCCGTCAATAACAACAGCATCGGCACAAATCTGATTTCCAGCACCAAAAACAACCACATCATCGAGAACAAGCTTTTCAGACGGAACAGAAACAGTTTTGCCGTTTCGTACACATTCAGTAACAGGTGCATTAAGAACTGAAAGCTTGTCAAGAACGGATTTAGAACGCAGTTCCTGTATAATACCAATCAGCGTGTTTGAGATAATAACAGGCAGAAAAGTAAGGTCACGATAAGAGTGAACAAGAACAAGCAGAACCGCAATTACAAGAAAAATCAGATTAAAATAAGTGAATACATTTTCAGTAATTATTTCCTTAGTAGTTTTTGAAGGTGAATCAACTGACTTATTATCAAGTCCTTCACTGAAACGCTGATTTACCTGTTCATCCGAAAGACCGCAGTGAAAATCAGAGTTAAATCTGACAATAGTATTAGTATATATTTCGTTTTTCATTTATCATCCCCCATATAATGATATTGTATCACAATATGTTACAAAAATCAACAACAGAAATAATGTCAACTAAAACTATAAATAAGGTTGACAAACTGAAATGAATGTGATATAATATCATCTGAAAGGAAGTGTTGACTTATGTCAGAAACAAAAGAAAAAAGAATGTTCACAGTAAAGGAAATGGTGCTTACAGCATTGTTTGCCGCAATAATGGTAGTATGTACATGGATAACAATCCCCGTACAGCCTGTGCCGTTTACATTGCAGACATTTGCAGTATTCTGCGCAGTAAGTGTGCTTGGCGGTAAAAAGTCATTTTTCTCCGTACTTACCTATATTCTTCTTGGAATGGTTGGAATACCAGTATTTTCGGGATTCAGCGGCGGAATAAGTGTACTGTTCGGAAAAACAGGCGGATACATCGTAGGCTTTTTATTCATTCCGCTCATTTATATGCTCTCAGAAAAGCTTTTGGGAAAGAATATCATAGTTCTCATCTGCACATTAATAGTCGGACTTGCAGTATGCTATATATTCGGAACAGCATGGTTTATATTTGTTTACAGCAAGGGCGGAGATACAGTTTCAGTATCACAGGCACTTAAATGGTGTGTAATACCATTCATTCCGTTTGACTTATTAAAAATGGCACTTGCAGTTGCAGTATCGGTAAGAGTAAAAAAGCTCATAGAAAAATAAAAAATAAATGCCATAGTACCTTATTGTGTGTACTATGGCATATTTTATTCATTCAATTTTAACAGCATTAAGAATTCGCTGTTCAGCAGAAGAAAAATCACTGACAGTTGAAGAGTAAAGAGTAAGCAAGGGTTCACCTTTTTCAACAGTATCGTTTATTTCCTTTTCGAGAACAATACCCGCCGACATATCAACAGAATCGGCTTTAGTAGCACGTCCTGCACCAAGAATAAGAGAAGTCATACCAATTTCTTCGCTGTCCATTTTGTTGATTTTACCGCTTTTATCAGCATAAACAGTATGCGAATATAAAGGCTGAGCAAGTCTTGAAACATCTTCTGTGATTTTAAAGTCGCCGCCGTGAAGAGAAATAGTTTCAGCGAGAATTTCAAGAGCCTTACCGCTTGAAACTGCATTTCTGCACATTTCAGCACATTCTTCAGTTGTACCCTTGTCAGCAAGACGGAGCATTTCAGCAGAAAGTTCGATACAAAGCTCATAAAGAGAACCTTTTTTCTTTCCCTGTAAAATTTCAACAGCTTCTTTGACTTCAAGAGCATTTCCGATATTTCTGCCGAGCGGAACATTCATATCAGTAACCATAGCCGAACATTTTTTACCGCTCATACCGCCGACAGCAGTCATAATATCAGCGAGTTTCTGAGCATCCGCTTTAGTCTTCATAAAAGCACCGGAACCGTACTTTACATCGAGAAGAATACAGTCAGCGTTCATAGCAAGTTTTTTACTCATAATACTTGCACAAATAAGCGGAATACTGTCAACTGTACCGCTTGCATTACGCAGAGCATACAACTTTTTGTCAGCAGGACAAAGATGACCGCTTTGAGAAACAATAGAAAAACCTGTTTTGTTGACAATACTTATAAATTCATCAAAAGGCAGTTCAGTACGATAACCCGTGATACTTTCAAGCTTATCAATAGTACCGCCCGTATGGCCAAGACCACGTCCAGACATTTTAGGAACATAAACACCGCAAGCCGCCGCAACAGGACCAATAATAAGACTTGTTTTGTCACCGACACCGCCTGTGCTGTGTTTGTCAACTGTAATGCCGTTTATAGAACTTAGGTCAAGTATATCACCCGATTTCATCATAGAGTCAGTTAACTGAAAAGTTTCTTCATCGGTCAAAGAATTAAGACATACAGCCATAAGCCATGCTGAAATCTGATAGTCGGGAATATTTCCGACAGTATATTCAGTTACAAGCCACTTGATTTCATCTGATGATAGTTTTATGTTACGTTTTGTTTTATTTATGATATCACAGCAGTTCATATTTTCACTCCTTAACAATAATTAAGCACAATCTGTAATATTATTGTATCATATCACTAAATTAAAGTCAAGAAAAAACACTGCATAAGCAAACTAAACTTATGCAGTGTTTTGAATTACATCATATCAGCATCCATGTAGGTAAGCGGAGCTCCATTGCTTGATTTGAGCATATTTTTAAGCTGTAAAAGAACAGAAGGATTAATATTTCTGCTTTTCTTGACAACTGCGGCAATGCAGTTAACAGGAATGTTTTTGCCGTTGATTTCAACTGTCTTGCAAAGGTCTATAATAACCTTGTTAGCAGACGCATTAACATTTTCCGTGCTGTTTGACTTTATGACAGCAACGAATTCGTCTGAACCTGTTCTGTAAGTATTTTCTTCTCCGAATTCTTTTTTAAGAGCATTTGCGGCTTGAACAAGAATCTGGTCACCAACATCATTGCCATATCTTATATTGATGTCACTGAAATGCGGAATATTAATCATAACAAAGTAATACGGATTATCCTTAGATGGTTCCGGATTTGTGTAGTCGCTGATAAACTTGTTTCTTGTAAATGTATCAGTGAGAATATCTTCCATAACAGCTTTATTAAGATTGCGCTTTGTCATTTCATTTTTCTGAATTGAAGAAGATAGCTTTTCGTTTGTTTCTTCCTGTTTTCTGCTGATATTATTGAAAAGAATAAGAATAAGGAGAGTAAACAGCCAGAAAACAATAATATACATAGTCATTACAGTTGCAAACTCATTAACATCCTTTTTCGGAATATCAACCATAAGGAGCCAGTTGTTATCAGCCATATAAACAT
>JAKSQU010000135.1 GCA_024403965.1 Ruminococcus sp. | reverse complement strand
ATAAAAAGAACAGGCGAGGGAGCATTTTTATATTCTCTCGCCTGATTTTTCTGTTTTTTCTCATTTATTAACAGAAAATTATTGAAATAAAGGCTGATTTATGTTATAATAACTGCGATTTGCATTCTATCGTTGAGTAAAGGAGAATTAAATAAATTTCTATATAGAACATCAGATGAATATTATGATGGTACTTGAAGGTATCAGTGTATTTATATTTATCTTTTTAATATGTATGAAAATAGATGATAAAAGCAGAAAAAAATCATTTCTGCAGATTTCATTTTTCACTTTGTTGCTGCTTTCTTCTGACAGATATGCTCATTTGTATCGGGGTGATGAAAGTCAGACAGGCTTCTGGATGGTTCTGATTTCCAATTTTCTGAACTTTGCGTCTATTATTCTTGTTCAGAACGGCTTTAACAATTACCTTTTATCGCTTAATAAAAACAGTAATCCTGGCACAAATAAGGTTCCTGTTCTTTCAGCAAGCAGAATATTAGCCGCAATTGGTCTTTGCCTGTTGATTATTTCGCAGTTTACAGGATTATACTACACATTTGATGAAACAAATCACTATGTTCGTGCTCCGGGATTTATTATCTGCTATTTAATTCCGCTTATAATGACGGTATTGCAGCTTACATACATAATAAGAAACAGACGCTGTTTCAGTAGAAATATGCTTGCAGCTCTGTTTGCTTTTCTCGGTTTTCCTGTTGCCGCAGGATTAATACAGATTTATTTCTATGGTGCTTCACTTACATCCGTAAGCGTGTTATTATCAGCTATTTTGCTCTATATTTCTGCTTTGTTTGAACAGAATAATATTCTTGTGCATGCAGCAAAAAAAGAATTGTCTACTGCTATTGAAATGAAAGAGAAATACAATGAACTGCTTCAGCAGACAGTTGAAGCCCTTGCATCAGCTGTTGATGCAAAGGATACATATACTCATGGTCACTCAAAAAGAGTTGGATTTTATCGAATTTGCAAGTGTTGAAATTAACGGAGATCTGTATACCGACTTTGTCCGCAAATCTGAACATCATTCAACAGGAAAAGAAAAAGTCACAATAGTGGATGATAATTGTTATACAGCAGAAATCTTTATGGTAAAACAGAATGACCATTTCCTTCTGAAGATTATAACTGATGAACGAAATGACGAAATAACCCTTGCTTTGCATGATGCATCAAGATTTATGTATTTTACATTTACCGGAGAAAACTGCCATCTTGAAATTCTGTCGGTAAATACTGCTGAAGAACCGGTTTCCGAAAACTACATACCACGTATTGCAGAAAAAATAAGCTATATCGATAAACCGAACGGCGATATTCCGAATATACAGATAGACGGCTGGATGACAGCCCATTCTGAAATTACGGAACTTAATAAAAATATTAATATCAGTTTCCATACAATGAGTCTGCCGTCTGCAAGAAGAGTATGGCATTGCCCTATTATAGCCTTGTTTACGTCTGCCGACGGAAAAATAAACGGAAAGAATTATAAGTAACTTGCCTTTATAAGACTTGACGGTGAAGTATGGTGCGAAAACACAGTTACAACCCGTCTTCCGCTTGCATCAAGAATGGCAACATTCATTCGTGAAACAGCATTTGAACTGGAAACAATGAACAGTCAGCTTCAGTGTTATAATGAACAGCTGACAGTTATCGCAAAAACAGATGTTCTCACAGGTCTCAGCAACCGACTTGCATTTGACAGTTTATTAAAGGATATCGAAAATGAAAATGAAACAGACAGAAACTGGTTCATGCTTATGATAGATTTAAACGGGCTGAAAAATATCAATGATATGTACGGTCATGATGCCGGAGACGAATTGATTATAAACAGCGGAAGGGTGATTTCTGAAATATACAGCGAAAAAGGCAACTGTTTCAGAATCGGCGGTGATGAATTTGTAGTTGTCATTGACGCAAGCCGTGAACAGATGGATGAATATCGTGAAAGGTTCATAGCCAGTATCAAAGCCTATAATCTGAATGCACAGTATAAATTATCAATGGCTGTCGGCGAATCATGTCTTAATGACGAGAATGGTGTAAAGGGTTCAATAAGCGACTGGAAAATGGATGCGGATATGGATATGTACCGCATGAAAGACGAATTTTACAAGTCGAACAGACTTAGAAAAAGAACTTGTGAAAAATATTGATACCATGAAAGAATGGTTCAGAACCGTGGAAAAATTTCTATTAACCATTGACATTCTGCAGGTAATATGATACAATATATAGGCAAGGAGTTATAACATTCTGTGCAATATGAAATAAAAGGAGTAATTTATAATGAGAGAATTTGATTACACAGTTACGGATGTACTTGGAATTCACGCTCGTCCCGCAGGACTTCTTTCAAAGGAAGCTAAGAAATTTTCGTCCACAATTATGATTTATGCTAACGGCAAAAGTGCAAAGGCTACAGCACTTATGAAAATTATGGCACTTGGTGTAAAGAACGGTGATACCGTTCATGTTACTACTGAAGGATATGACGAAGAACCTGCCTGCATAGCATTAAAGAAATTTTTCGAGATGAATCTCTGATTTACAGAATTATTCCCCTGAGTCTGATTGATGACTCAGGGGAATTTTTTATAATATTCTCAAATAATGACATAGGCGGACTTTGCTGTAATATAAGCCCGTTCGGAAAGCAGTTTGAAATTGTAGTTGAATCCTTTGGCATACTGGCACTGGTTCCGATATGGTTATATAACGGAGAAAAGGGAATAAACTCCAAAACTTTCAAATATTTCTGCTATTCTTTCTATCCGGTTCATATGGCTTTGCTTGTTTTAATAAAGATGATAGTTATGAAATGATGAAACTATTTTCTAACACTGAAAAAATGATTTCCCACCAATCGTGGTGGAAACAAAAAACTAATTAGCTTGAAAAAACACTGCGTTTAAAATAGTATATATAAAAGTTATATAGCACATACTATTGACAATTCAAACCTGTTATGATATACTGATACTGTAATAAAAGCAACGGTGCTTATCCTTATAGGGTAGGCACCATTTAGTTTTATCGGGATAATCCATAAACTGAATGGTGCCTTTCTGCTACGGGAAGGCATCGTTTTTTTTTACAGCAAATCACAAAGGAGTGAAGAAAATGTCATTACAGCTTGAACAGACAAAATACTCACAGGCAGTAGGAAATGCAGATGAAATCAACGAGCTTTTAAGACGTTACGGAGTAAAGTTCGGAATATACAAAAACGGCGTTTTCAATGAACAGTTTTTCCCGTTTGACCCCATACCGAGAGTAATCACGGCAGATGATTTTTCGGGTATCGAAAAGGGACTTGTTCAACGTGTGAACGCTCTGAATGAGTTTCTTTTTGATATTTATCACGATAAGAAAATCGTGAAGGACGGTATTATTCCCGAAGATTTTATTTACATATCCAAAGGATACCTTGCACAGTGTGAAGGCATCACACCGAAAAACAGAATTTACAGCCACATTTCAGGTATTGACCTTGTTCAGGGAAAGGACGGACAGTGGTATATTCTTGAAGATAATCTCCGAATTCCGTCGGGAGCATCTTATCCCCTTATCGCACGAGAGCTTACAAGAATTGCCGCACCGGATGCTTTTTCTGAAAACAATATCATCGACAACAGAAACTATGCATCATTGCTGAAAAACACAATGGATTATTCAAACTGCGGCGGTATAAGAGCTATTCTCACTCCGGGAAGATATAATGCCGCATATTTCGAGCATTCTTATCTTGCCGAGCATACGGATTCGGTACTTGTTCAGAATGATGAATTATTTGTTGAAGACAATATTCTCTATCAAAAAACATATTCTGGCGGAAAAACAAGAATAGGTGTTCTGTACCGCAGAATTGCCGATGAATATCTTGATCCGCTTACATTCTATCCCGAATCACTTATCGGCATACCTAATCTTATGGAAGCATACAGAAGCGGAAATGTCGGAATTATCAATGCTCCGGGAAATGGTGTTGCTGATGACAAGGGTATTTACTATTTCGTTCCGAAGATGATAAAGTATTATCTCGGTGAAGAGCCGATACTCCATAATGCTCCGACATATCTGCCTTTCTACGAAGAAGATATGAAATACGTTATGGATAATCTCGAAAAGCTTGTTATAAAAGATGTTGCCGAAGCAGGCGGTTATGGTGTAGTATTCGGCAATGAACTTTCAAAGGAAAAGCTTGAAGAATTCAGAAGAACAATTATTGCCGAGCCGAGAAGATTTATCGCACAGGAAGTAATTGATTTCCTTGATTTACCGATACTCGACAACGGCGAAACTGTTATGCGTAAAGCAGACCTGAGAGCTTTTGTACTCTCAGGAGAAACAACAAAGGTATGGGCATCAGGACTTACACGTTTTTCACGAAATCCTGATTCATTTGTAGTAAACTCATCACAAGGAGGAGGCTTTAAGGACACATGGGTACTATCTCGATAGAACACAGCGACCATCTTTACTGGCTCGGTCGCTATAC
>JAKSQU010000134.1 GCA_024403965.1 Ruminococcus sp. | reverse complement strand
ATTCCGAGAAGAAGTGTCCATGCAAGAAACATTTCTATTACACGATACTTATATACTATTATCAGTGCATGGTCTTCTGTTGATTCAATTGTTGTTGATTTAAAGGATGCAAGACCATATGACTTTTTGTGAACTGAATCTTCTTTAAACTCGATATTCTCTGCAATTTCCTTTGCATTTTTGTCAATATCACGTTCACCACAATATGCAAGGTTCATTTGCAGATATAAGTCACCGTATGTGAATGCCTGTTCATCTTCTTTTTCATTCATAATGATGATATTCTCATCTTTTATAAGTTCCCCGTCATTTTCATCATACGGATATTTTGTTTTCAAAAGAACTCCGCCGTTTGAATCACTGACAGTTACTGAAACAGGTGTGATAAGAATGCCATTCTTTGTATATGAATTAAGCTGAACTTTTGAATCTCTGTTCTGTTCAAGTGTTTTATATAACTCTTTGCTTATATCAGATGAAACAAGCTTATTAACATCAACAATTCCGACATTTCCTCTTATAGTGCTTTCAACAGTTTCATCATGTACAATTGCATATATGCCCGAAACAAGCTCGCTGTTTCCGTCTTTTTCTGCAAATCTTAATGCTTCATCCATTCTTATTTTTCCGCCGAAAAATACTTTCCATGGTTCTGAATCTGTGTCAAGGCGCTCATTACTGAACATACTTCTGATATTACATAATCCAGAATACATCTTTTCCTGTTTTTCCTTATCTTCTTTTTTTTCTGCAGTTTCAACAGGATATAATAAACTATCCGCTTTTTTTACATAGCCTGCCATTGAAGGTGTCAGTATATCGTCCATATGACTCATAAACCAAAGACACGCTGTATTTACAAGCAGTACTATCAGTGTCATTAATGCAATCCATATTAATACTATTTTTTTCTTATTCATTTTCTTACCCCTTATAATCCATTAATATCATTTTGTTTTTACAGCTGTTAAACAATATATTTATTATACATTAAATTCGATATATAGTCAATCATATATTTTACATACTTTTATATATCGCACGGTATGGTTTTTATGAAAATTTCTGTCTCATTGATTTACAGTATTGTATATAACTGCTTTTTATGCTATAATATGCATAAAGGCGGTGATGGATTTTGCATTTTGCTGACGCTAAGAGTATTCTTTCTGCAAAAAACGGCATGAATATTTATCGTGGATGTTCTCACGGCTGTATTTACTGTGATTCACGCAGTAAATGCTATGGTTTTACTCACGATTTTGAAGATATTGAAGTAAAACAGAACGCTCCCGAACTTCTCGAAAAAGCTCTTGTTTCAAAAAGAAAACTGTGTATGATTGGCACGGGTGCTATGTGCGACCCCTATATGCACTGCGAAAAAAGTCTTCAGCTTACACGAAAATGTCTTGAAATCATCGACAGACACGGCTTTGGTGCGGTTTTACAGACTAAATCAGATATGGTGCTCCGTGATTTTGACCTTATAAAAAGCATTAACGAAAAGGCTAAATTCGTTTTGCAGATGACTCTCACTACCTTTGACGAAAATCTCTGCCGTATTGTTGAGCCGAACGTCTGCACTACCTACAGAAGATATGAAGTTCTGAAAACTATGCGGAATAATGGTATTCCGTCTGTTGTATGGCTGTGCCCTGTTCTGCCTTTTATCAACGATACAGAAGAAAATCTGCTTGGTATTCTGCGCTACTGTGCCGATTCGGGTGTTTACGGCATTATTCATTTCGGTATGGGTGTTACTCTCCGTGATGGTGACAGAGAGTATTTTTACAGTAAGCTTGATGAGCATTTTCCCGGTCTGAAACAGGAATATATAAGACGTTACGGCTATTCCTACAATATTCAAAGTCCTAATGCAGAAAAACTTGAAAGAATTTTTCATGATTTCTGCAATGCTTATTCAATTGAAACGGATGTGAACAGGATTTTTGCCTATCTTAATGAATTTCCCGAAAAATATGAACAGCTTTCGCTGTTCTGAAAGGAGCTTTTTATGCTTGATAAAATGTTTAAAAGTGTTCTTGAACAGGACAGGTCTTCCGTTGTAATCTGTGACCTTAATCATGTTATTGTTTACATGAATCCGTCTGCAAAAAAGAACTACGCTAATCGCGGCGGTGGTGAACTTGTCGGAAAGTCACTCCTTAACTGTCATAACAGCGACTCAAATGAAATTATCAGAAAGGTTGTTGAATGGTTTAAGGAAAGCACTTCAAACAATATGATTTACACATTTCACAATGATAAACAGAATAAGGATGTTTATATGGTTGCTCTTAGAGATGATGACGGAAATCTTCTCGGTTACTATGAAAAACATGAATTCAGAAATAAAGAAACTGCTGATACCTATGATTTCAGCAAATCACTCGTTTAATAAATCGGGGGTTCTTTTATGAAAGGATTCAGAAAAATTCACAGCCGTTTTTTAGGCTCGGTTCTTTCTCTTTCGGTTATGACAGGTTCTGTTATGTCCGTTATGCCTTTGGAAACTGCTGTTTACTCTGAAGGACAGACTATTGTTTCGATGGATTATTTTTCAGCTAATGACGGACCTGTTATTGTCGGCTCGGGTACTTCTGATGCGTCATACGGCTTTGTAATGCCTGTTTTCAACGGTGGTGAGTCTTCATGGGAAGATGTTGCTGATGACCTTGCTGTAAATGTTAAAGTCGGTAATTCATGGAAAAACATCGATGAAATTGACTCATTTGTGTATAATTCAAACTGGGGACACTGGTTTGACGGCGGTTTCACAGGCTACTGGTTCAGCGTTTCGGAAACAACTCAGATTCAGCTTGTTTCAAAATCTTCTCCGAAAGTAACTCTTGAATATACCCTTGAATTTACAAAGCTTGACAGCGTTTCTATTACTTCAATGACAGCTACACAGGGACCTGTTCTTACTGCGTCAGTATCGGGCGGTTCGGGATTTACCTATCCTGTTTTCAATGGTGACAGTGACATAAAATATGAACAGGTAAGCCATGACCTTAAAGTATTCGTTAAACGTGAAGGTGAAACTGAATGGACAGATATCGACAACAACGCTGAAAGCGGTTGGATTTACGATAAAAATTTCGGACAGTTCTGGGAAAGCACAGGCGGTTACTGGTTTAATGTTGAAGAAACTACATATGTACGCTTACAGTCAGTTTCTTCTCCAGATGTTTACCTTGACTATACTATTAATTACAGCAAACCCGAAAGAACAGACTACAGACTTTCTGCTGTCGGAGAAACTGCTGTAAATGCAGGTGAAAAAGGTGAAATCGGCATTGTTCTCCCTTATATTGACGGCGGATATCCTGTAAAATCTGAACTTGACGCATTTGTTTATGAAGTTCTCGCTGACGGAAAATGGATTCCGCTTGATAACTCAAAAAGCGGTTTCTCATATAAAAGCTCGGGGTATAGTCTTTCTGATACGTCAAATCAGTGGGGATACTGGGAAGATACAATATATGGTCTGTGGTTTCAGCCGATTACTGAAGACTTTACTATCCGTATCGGTTATCCGACAGACGGCATTAAGGGACATTCATGCGGTGATAACTACGTTGAATACAAGCTTAAAGGAAATCCCGACGCTCCGCGTCCTGACCCGATTGACTCCGCTCCGCTTGAACTTGGCACTGTCAAGGATTTCAGCATTGACGGATGGAAAATGATATGGAATGATGAATTTGATGAAAACTCTATAGATTATTCAAAATGGAGTCACGAAACAGGCTATTACCTTAGTGATGACCCGAATACATGGGGATGGGGCAACAATGAACTTGAATACTATACCGACAGCTCTGATAATTCATTTATAAATGACGGAAAGCTGACTCTCAGACTAAAAAATGACCCGAAAACCTTTGAACAGGACCCTTCAAGAATTGCTCCTTATTCATCGGGAAAACTTGTTTCAAAAGACAAATTCAGCTTTAAATACGGAAGAATTGATTTCTGTGCAAAGCTCCCTGTCGGAAAAGGAATATGGCCTGCACTGTGGATGCTCCCGAATGACAGCGTTTATGGTGTATGGGCATCATCCGGCGAAATTGACGTTATGGAGTCAAGGGGAAGAATAAACGATACTGTTTATGGCACTATACACTATGGCGGTACATGGCCGTCTAACCGAAACTCCGGAAACGAATATGTTTTCAGTGACGGAAAAACCTATGATGACGGATTTCATGTTTACAGCTGTGTATGGGAAAAAGAGAAAATCAAGTGGTATGCAGATGGTGAATGTTACTCTGTTATTCCGTATACAGAATGGTATTCTTCTGCGGCAAAGGATAATCCTTATGCACCATTTGACGAAGAATTCTATATCATTATGAATCTTGCGGCAGGCGGTAATTTTGACGGCGGTATATCTCCTGACAAATCTGATATTCCGTGTGAAATGGAAGTTGAATATGTCAGAGTTTATCAGTCTGAAAATGACTCGGATGGTTCATATACTGATAACAGTGTATCTGATGAACTGAATACTGCTTATCTTGTAAGACTTCAGAACTGGCTGCTTGGAAAAAATGTGAACGGCAA
>JAKSQU010000133.1 GCA_024403965.1 Ruminococcus sp. | reverse complement strand
AGAAATTTATACTTGAACCATCTTCTGAAATTGTAAATCAAGTTATCGGAGATGTAAATGCAGACGGTGAATTCTCTGTTGCTGACCTTGTAATGATGCAGAAATTCATTCTCGGAGATTCTGACCTTACAGACTGGAAAGCAGGAGATTTGACGGAAGACGGCATTATAAACGTGCTTGACCTTGTAAAAATGAAAGAGCTTTTGATTAAGGGATAATGGATTTCAGATAACTTAATATATCAGCGGAGAAAATCTAAAAAATTCTCTCCGCTTATTTTTAAGTTTCTCTCTATTGGAATTATATCAATTGCTTTTAATAATACCGATTTGCTTTTTCTTTTTGAATGTGGTATAATGCATAATTGATAATACTTACAACTATTGAACAAACTACAACTGAAACAACTGCAGGTACTTCAACATCTGCAACTACATCTATGACAACAACTTCTTCTACGACAACAACGGCTGTCACAACAGAAAGTACTTCAACTGAAATCTCTGAAACTAATGCTGTTGAAACAACAGAGATTTCTGTAGCCGAAACCACAAACGTTTCAAGTGAAACAAATGATGAATACAATCAGATTTTTCACGATATAGAATGTGTTTGTAATAAAATCTTGGGCGGATATTATAGTGAAACACATGATATATTTAATGGTACTGAATACATTACTTATGATAATGAAATAGACTTTTTATAAAAAGTGTTTCAACTCTTGAAAACAATGTTTTAGGCGAAATAACCGATGAAGAAGATTTAATCGAAAAGTCAAGAGAAGTTTTTATAAAAAGACTTGGACAGGATTTTATTGACAAAGTTGAAATGGATTATGTAATAAAAAATGGTGTAAAACTAAAAATTGTAGAGCGAGATACTCCATTATATAAGGCTGAATACTGCAATGAAGTCGATATTGGGTATGTGTCTCCCCGTATGCCGAGCGGTAAACTTTAAGACGGTACTTTTGTAGAGACATTATACGAACGGTCTGCATCTATACTCGTTCGTGGCAATGACAGTAAAATTGTCGGATGCAGATTTTAAGGAGTTCACATGAGCAAATCTAATGATTATTACTATTCTTTATTAAATAAAGAACAACAGAAAGCATACTTTATGATAAAGGAAGGTCTACTTTGTCTTAAGGACTCATTTCCTGTTCTAAGGCTTTCACAAAAGGAAATTTCTGATATATATTTCATGGTAAGACTTGATAATCCTGAGATTTTCTGGTCTGTTACATTCAGCTACAAATTTTACGAAAATTCAACAATGGTCGAAATGACACCGAAATATCTGTTCCATAAGAATAAAATTCTTGAGCATAAACAGGCAATGGAATCAAGAATTAAAAAACTGACCGCACAGGCACAAAAGCTCGATGAAAAGGGAAAAGAACTCTTTATCCACGATTTTATCTGCAGCAATGTTCGTTATGACAAGCTGAAAAAAGAATATTCACACGAAATAATCGGTGCATTGGGAAACGGAGTTGCCGTATGTGAGGGCATGGCAAAGGCTGTAAAGATTCTATGTGACAGGCTTGGAATATGGTGTATTATTGCACTTTCAGATGCTAATCCCGAAAAAGGAATCAAGTATCGTCATGCGTGGAATGTTGTAAAAATCGGCGAAAAATATTATCATCTTGATGCAACATTTGATAATACACTTTCAAAGACAGGAATACTTCGTCATGACTATGTAAATCTTGCGGATAAGCAGATTTTTCGTGACCATGAGCCTGTAATATGGAAAATACCCGAATGTACTGATAATGACCATTTCTACTACAAAGAAAACAAGATTTCATGGACAACCATTGATGAAGTGCGAAACCGTACAAAACAGGCTGTAAGAAAAGGGAAAAATCTTCTTTTTCACTGGCGTGGCGGTTATCTCACAAAAGAAATTTTCAAGGAACTTGTTGAAGTTTTCACATCCGAAGCAAACGCAAAAAACAAAACAGCCTTTTGCTCAGTAAACTGGGCACAGGCTGTTATCTACGTTACTTTCACTGACGGTATTGCTGATGAAAAATATCAGATTGAAGAAGTCAATGAAGGTGAAGCTTATTGAACAGCATTTCAGATAAAACAGCCTTTAGTTACTATCTTATGAATAACTAAAGGCTGCTTTATTTATGGAGAAAAAAGCTGCGGAACTACATCATCATTTCACCGCTAATAAGATAAACTGCATTTATAAATCCTGCACCATTTACAAGCTCTGAAAATACTGCAGGGACAGCAAGAATAAATACTGATACTCCCATTGCTGAAACTGTATCGGGACATACTCTGCTTATTATCATGCATATTACACCCACACCAAATGCTGATATACTCCTTACCGCAAATAAAAGAAAAAGATATTCACGTATACTTACATGCAGCTCTCTGTCACGCATAAACATAAGGCTTTGCAATGGTGATGACAGATTATTAAAGCCAAGCAGATTTCCTATCTGAACAAGCTGTATCATATGCAAAGCTGTACATAATATTACGCTTATTCCGAATACTGTGATGATTTTTGAAATATTCAGAAAACATCTGCCACGATACGATGACCTTAGAGTAAAGGTCATATTGTTCTGCTTGTCAAATGCAAATATTCCCGAAACTGCGCCTATAATTCCCATAAGTATATATAGGGACGCTCTGTTTCTTGTAGTGCGGTCACGCTGCAGCAGTAAATCATAGGAATACGGCTTTATAAGGTCAATTTGTCTTCCTGTTCGCTGCATATATTCCATTCCGTCCTTTGCGTTTTCGTAAACAGGCATAAGTCCGTTAAGTTTTCCTATTGCTCTTTGTAGTTCACTGTCAAGTCTTGCGATAATATCACGGTTATCATATTCAGACTGCATAAGCTGTTCTATTCTTCTATTACATCTTTCAATTGTTCTTTCGAGATTATCTTTTTCTTTTGTCATATCGTCAAACTTTTCATCATTTAGTTCTCCTTCATATACATTGTAGAAATATTCTTCATATTCATTGACAATGTATATGTATCTGTATTTTATTGATGCCGAATATGTTAGTGCGAATGCGGCTATAATAAAAATTACTCCGCCCTGCTTTATCAGAGTTTTATATAGTTCCCATCCGAGAAGACTTCTCTGTATCGCAAATTTTTCAAGTATTTTCTTTATCTTTTCTTCTATACCCGAAAACAGATTTCTGCTCTGCACATACATTTTTCCGTGTATGTAAAAGCCGACGGAAATATTTATCAGCAGTAATATAGCCAGAAATACTGCATCACAGTTAATCGCTGATACTGCGGTTCCAAAAATATTTATATTCTGACAGACTTTGAAAATTTCACTGCATCTTAATACAGCTATTATATTTATAAATTTAAGGCCATTTATCGAAGAAACAGGAATTATCAGAGTATACAGCAGAAATTCAGCCACTGCCGCCAAACCTGTTATAACATAGGCGGCAGCTGTTCCGAATATACTGATTACAAGATAGAATACCAATGCCGCCGCAAAACACGCTGCGACTTTCAGAAAACATGAAAGCAATATATATTCTGATATGCTTATCTTAAACGGACACAGCATAAATTCGGGTATCGACTGTATTCCCCTTGATAAATCAGATGTGCCGTAGATTATACTGCTTCCTAAAAGATTACCGCCGTATAACAGTATTCCGCCGATTACGGCTGATATGAACAGTATGATTATCCTGTATGAATAAAGTTTCGCTCTGCCGTCTTTGGTACTTCTTATCATATTTACAAGACCTTTTCGTCGTTCACTTATAAGTCTTGCTGCCATTATCATCAGAAATGCAAGAAGAAAAATATCAGTGAGTTCATAATCTGAGAAAACTACAATACCTCGGTTATCATCTGCTTTCAGCGTAATGTTTTCAAGCTTTTCATAGCTTTCAGCAGTTTTACGGATATTATCGGAAGCATATCCCGACTTGTACATATTCATTGAAGACATAAGAATACTGTTATTCTTTGTCTGCTTTAGAAAATCGGGATATTCATCAATATAAGTCTGTAAATCATTTCCTGTCAGCGTGATTTGTTTATCTGTATCACACGACATCATAAACAAACCCGTATTTATAATAACTAATGCAAGAAGAATGAACAGTGTTTTTAGATTGTAAAGTCTTTTAAGCTCACTCATGCTCTTCCCTCCGCATAATACAGATACACGTCTTCAAGCGTAATATTATCAACTCTTTTAAAACTGTCGGGCAAATCATCTTCGGCGGCTCTGAAAATAAAGCCGTTTCCACGTCTTATCGTCTGCCCCTTTCCATATTTTTCCTTTAGTGCATTGACCTCCTCAAATGTTCCGCAGAATTCTCCGACCTTGCCGCATATTTCATTCATCAGCTCCGACGGAGAAGAAAATCTCAGCACTATTCCTTTTTTCATAAGAATAACCTTTTCTGCGATACATTCTATATCATCAACAACATGAGTTGCAAGAAGTACTGTTCTGTTTTCCGAGATTTCTGCTATGTGATTTCTTAATCGTATACGTTCTTCGGGGTCAAGTCCTGCTGTCGGTTCGTCAAGAATAAGTATTTCGGGATTGTCAAGCATTGCTGCCGCAAGAAGAACTCTCTGTCTCATTCCACCCGAAAATGCTCCGAGTTTTTTATGAGCAACGTTA
>JAKSQU010000132.1 GCA_024403965.1 Ruminococcus sp. | reverse complement strand
TATTCAAAAAGGAGAATCAACTATGTCATCACTGAAATTAAAAATATCAGCGGTGTTTACAGCAATTGCGGCAGCTTTTTCTGTAAGCGGATTTAATCCGTACAGCACAAATATATCTGCATTTGCCGAACAGCAGAGTGCAGTTTCTGATGTCTCAGAGAATATCGGTCTTGTGGGAAATCTTTTCTGCGTTAAAGGCAGTGACAGCGCTGACCATGCCGCACTGCAGTGGGCAACCACTCTTTCTGCTAAAAGCTATACTCTCTATCGTTCTTCTGATAAAAATACAGGCTACGTTCCGATTTATACAGGCGGCGGCAATTCATTTGAAGACGATAATATGTCAATCGGGAACACCTACTATTATCAGCTTAAGGTTTCGGGTGATAAGGGTGACAGCTATTCTGATATATGTGAGCTTTCGCCGTGCGAAATTCCGTCGGGACTCAGCACCTATGATAATCAGAAGGGCAGTAATCTCGTTTACGAAACAAACGGCACTAAGGTCGGAAACACCTATTACAGCTATTCTCTGAAAAGTCACGGAAATGGTGATATTTATCTTGCTGAAACATCTTCTTCAGACGGCAAACATTTCGGGAATGAACGCAATGTTGCCGACAGTTCACAGAATTCTGCTCTTGCAAGCTGTAAAATAGAATCTGTTCATATCGAATATGTTCCGTCTGCAAATAAAATCGTTGTCTGGGCACACTGGGAAAAGCCAAGCGGTTACAGTGACGGAAAAGCACTTGTTATTACCGGTACACCGGGCGGTCAGTTTACTGTTCATCATGTTTACAATCCGCTCGGAATTCAGGTGCGTGATATGGCGATTTTCTTTGATGATGACAACACGGGTTACCTTATCGCCGCCGCAAATAAAGAAGGTCAGGGCGCAAATGCTACAATCTATATTTTCAGAATGAACGACGATTACAGCGACGTTACCGAAGTTGTAAAAACTCTCCACGAAAATCAGTATCGTGAATTCCCGAATCTCATAAAGCGAAACGGCTATTATTTCCTTTTCACATCACAGGCGGCAGGATGGTATCCGAGCAGCGGTGCGTATACTGTTACTGATAATCTATATGGTGACTGGAGTGAACTGCGCAGTATCGGAAATACGTCAACATTTTCATCACAGTCGGGATGGATTGTTAATCTACAGGATAAAAACTATCTCATGCACGCATACAGATGGTTAAGGGCATCATCTACAAGCGGTACAACATTATGTCCGCTGTATTTTGACAACGGATTTGCTTTTTATGATTATTATCCGTCATTCAGATACAGCACAAAAACGGGTGAACTTTATCCTGTACATGAAGGACAGCTTCTTTCACAGGACAAAACAGCAACAGCATCTATTGCATCTGAAAAGAAATATTCAGCGTCAAAGGCTGTAGATGGTTCATATCAGAGCAGTTTCACAGCTATAGGTGACTATAAAAAATGGCCTTTTTACATTCAGATAGACCTTGAAAACATATGTGAGCTTGCAAATATTCAGACATCATGGTACATTTGCAAGGGCTCTGAAGGCTATTACACATATACTGTTGAAGGCAGTACAGACGGAGTAAACTGGACAAAACTTCTTGACCATACTGATAAAAGCAGTGATATTGTAAACAGTACATACGGCTTTAACAGTGATATGCTGTCGGGTAAAGCAAGATATGTAAGACTCAATGTAAAGAATGCAACACTTCAGAATAATCCGAACAACAACTGGTATACACCGACAGTTTACGAAGTAAAGGTATTCGGCACACCGCTTGAAAAAGGAACAGCACCAAAGCCCTGTGTAAGCTATGATTTTGAAAAAGAAACAGGTGGTGCGGTAAATGATGTTCTCGGAAGTTCGGATTCATTAAAGCTTAACGGAAGTGCAAAGATAGTTAATGATTCAGAAAAAGGAAACGTTCTTTACCTTGACGGTGACGGATTTGCAGAAATAACAGGCGGACTTCTTGACGGATGCAGTGACTATACAATAATGTTTGACGCAAAATCAGAGTCTGACGGAGACTTTTTCACAATGTCACTCGGACAGGACAGAAACAAATATGTACTGATAAGAACAGCCGTTGACCATGTAAGATTTGCAACAACAACAGATACATGGCGTGGCGAAAGCGGATTCAGACATGACCTTGACGGCACAAAATGGCACAGCTATATTCTTACAGTAAACGGTGCATCGGGAAGACTTTACGCAGACGGAGAGCTTGTGTGTGAAAGCACAGAGCTTACAACTCTTCTTTCAGAAATGGGAACAGATACAAAGGTATTGGTCGGCAAATCCGTATATGAAGAAGACAAGCTTTTCACAGGATACATGGATAATCTCACAATATACAAAACCGCACTTAATCCAAAGGAAATCGGTGTTTCAGATACTGCTGAAGGCGACATTAACGGAGACGGAGTATTCAGTATTGCCGATGCTGTTGCTTTACAGAAATGGCTCATTGCAAGCGGAGAAATAAAAAATCCGCAGAAGGCTGATATGAACAGCGACGGTATTATTGATGTACTTGATTTATGCGAGTTGAAGATGATGGTTTTAAAAGTGGGAAATTAAATTAATATGATATAAAAAACTCCTTCGACTGAATGATAAGCTGAAGGAGCTTTTTATTATAATAAAATCTTATCTGTGCCGGGACAATGTGTAAATATTAAGCCACAATCACAACATCAATCACTCGGACGAATAGCTTCCGGACCTGTTTCTCCGGTTCTGATACGAACAACATGCTTTATGTCATAGCAGCAGATTTTACCGTCACCATTTTCACCTGTATAAGCAGATTTCTTAATGGTTTCAACAACACGGTTTTCACAGTTGTCAGCGGCAATAAGAACTTCAATTTTAATTTTTGGAAGAAGACTGAGTTCGATTTCCTGTTTACCACGAACATAGCCTTTGACACCATGCTGAGAACCGCAGCCCATAACCTGATAACAGGTTATACCGTGAACATCTATTGCTGCAAGAGCATTGATGACATCATCCATTTTTTCTTCTCTGATATAAGCTTCTATTTTAATCATAACTTTAAGCCTCCTGAATTAATCAAAACCATTGAATGACGGATAAGCACTTTCACCATGCTCTGATTTGTCAAGACCCATACGTTCTTCACGTTCACCCACACGAACACTTCCGAAGAGTCTTGTAATGCCATAGCATACGAAAGTTCCAACAACAGCAACAGCAATCATTATAGCAATTGAAATAAGCTGAGTTCCGAAAAGCTTGACATCGCCGAATACGAGACCATTCCATCTTGCAGAGTCATTTATTGACTGCTGAGCGAATAAACCTGTGCAGATACCGCCCCATATACCGCCAACACCGTGACAGCCGAATGCATCAAGAGCGTCATCATAGTCAAACTTCTGCTTGATTTTTGAAACCATAAAATAGCAGATAGGTGAAGTAGTTAAACCAATAATAAGAGCAGCCCATACAGGAACAAATCCTGCACCAGGAGTAATACCGATTAATCCTGCAACAATACCTGTTGAAGCACCTATAAGACTCTTTTCATCTACATTTATTATTGCGGATGTACCAATTCGGTGATATAATATTTGTAAACAATTTACAAACTTCTGGAATTTTGAATACTTTTTAAAATTTTACTTCGACGTTTCAATGTAAAATGGTACTAATAAGTGAAAGGATAAAATAATTATCCTTGAGAGGAGGAATCTCCAAATGAGTAACGGTGAAAGTAGCTACCGCCGTTTTCTTGCGGGCGACAATGAAGGAATGCATGAAATAATATGTTCCTATCGTGCTGGATTGATATTGTATTTGAACAGCTTTGTACAGAATATTCATTCAGCTGAAGAATTAGCTGAAGATACTTTTCTGGAATTGATGATAAAGCGTCCGAAGTTCTCGGAAAAAAGCACATTCAAGACATGGCTCTATGCAATAGGACGTAATATCACGATGAAAAAATTCCGAAGGCATTCAGATTTTTCCGTTGTCCCGTTGGAATTACAAGAATATCTTGCTGATGAAGAAAATATCGAAAGTACATATATAAAGGATGAGCAAAAACGTATTGTTCATCAGGCTTTGCATAGTCTCAAAATTGAATATCGGCAAATATTGTATCTTATATATTTTGAAGATTTCGATAATACGGATGCCGCCTTAATTATGAAAAAATCAAACAAACAAATCAGAGATTTACTATGTAATGCTAAAAAAGCATTAAAATCAGAACTGGAAAGGAGAAATTTCAATTATGAAGACTGACGACGAAATGTATCAGAGTGTACTTTCCAGATATAACGATTATCAGCAAAAGAAAAAACACAGAATTATTGTTACAAGAAGAATTGTTTCTTTGGCTGCCTGTTTCGTGGCAATCTTTTCTGGGTATCAGATATGGAATATGATTTCAGCAACTCCACCGCAGATACCTATAATTGAAGAAACAACCGAAACCACATTCAATCCTGTTACGACAACAAAGGCAGACACAACTGTAACTACTGAAAAGACTACGGAAACAACGGCTGATACTACTACAGCAACAATTATATCCGATAATTCAACTGCAAATATAACACAGACAACAGCTGTATCTTCTGCGGTACAGAGTACGGCGGTAAATACTGATGAAACAGTTACTACG
>JAKSQU010000131.1 GCA_024403965.1 Ruminococcus sp. | reverse complement strand
AGAGAGAAAAGCTTAGGAGAAAATTCGCTATGAATACAAACACAATTGCCGTAGAGAAAGAAAAGGCAGAGACAACAGATACTCCGATTACAGATTCGGTGTTTCCTGTGAAAGTGATTTATCCCGAAAACGTTCCTGAAACGGTACGCCAGAGGAAAATCAATCACATCTATGATATTTTCATCGGTGCAATTTGCCGCAGTGAAAATGAAGTTACAACTGAATAATATGGCACAGTGCCGAACTTTGAAAAAACACATTGCAATTTTCGGTCGGCTGTGCTATGATTATAGATGCAAAACCGACCATCCGATTGCAAAGAAAAATCGGAGGTTATACACATGAAAAACAGAATAAACAACAACGGAATTACAGCAATCTATGTCCGCCGTTCTGTAAGCGATAAGGATAAAGGAAACAATTCACTTTCTATCCAGGCACAGAAAGAAGAATGTATCCGATTTGTCGGTGACGATGAATACAAGCTTTACTGCGATGACGGAAAAAGCGGAAAGGACGTAGAACACAGACCGCAGTTTCAGATGATGATGCAGGATGCCCGTGACGGAGTTATCAGCCGTATTATTGTAAAGAAGTACGACAGATTTTCAAGAAATATGCGTGAGTATCTTAACATAACAGATGAACTTGACCGTTACGGCGTTACAGTATTTTCTCTTTCGGAGCCGTTCAATACGGAAACAAAAGAAGGAAGAATGATGCGTAATAATCTTCTGAACTTTGCTGAATTTGAGCGTGAAACGATAGCTGCAAGAGTAGCGGATGCGTTCAGCACAAAAGCAAGAGAAACAGGATTTTATCAGGGCGGAAAAGTTCAGTTCGGATATGTACCTGAAAGGCGCACAATCAACGGAAAGATAGGTTCTGTACTTGTTCCCTCGGAGAATGCAGAAGCAGTGCGTGTGGCTTATGAGCTGTATCAGCACCCACAGAACTCTTTGCAGTATCTGGTAAACTATTTTGCAGAAAGCGATATCAACTGCACAAGACCTGCACCAAGAACGAAAACAGGCATATCAAATCTTGATAGATCACATCTGAGCAGAATTCTTGAAAATCCGCTTTATGTGAGAGCAGATGCAGAAGTGTACCGTTATTTTCTTTCCAAGGGATATGAAATCCTTGACGATGTGGAAGCCTATGACGGAGTGCACGGCATATTTCTGCATAAGGAAAAGGACGGCAGTAAATTCGTAAAGGTTGCATTCCATGAAGGACTTGTGGATGCAGATGTATGGCTTGCTGTACAGGACAGAAAGGCACATCAGCATAAATTCCCCAGTAACGGTACAGCTATGACATCATGGCTTGTGGGTATGGTGAAATGTGCTTACTGTGGTTATGCAATGCACTTTGAGTACGGTAAAAACAAAGCCGGCACAAAGATTTATCCACGTTTTGTAGACTACGGCAAGTTTACCGTAAACGGCTGCAGCACACCACCAATTAAAATGCGTCCTAAAACTGTGGAAGATGCTGTGTTCAAGGCTATGAAAGAGCGATTGAATCAGCTCGAAATCGCAAAGCACGAATCTGAAAAGCCTGATGCCGAAACAGAAAGCGTAAAAACTGAGATTCTGCACATTGATGATGAAATTCAGAAACTTTTGGAAAAGTTATCAGATGCAGATGCTGTCCTGTTCGACTATATTCAGAAGCGTGTAAATGCCTTGCATGAGCAGAAATCTGAGCTGGAAAAGAAATTACAGGTGAAATCCCGTAAAATGAAAAAAATCGACACACAGCCTTTACAGGAGCCTATGAGCCGATGGGATGAACTTACTGTATTTGAAAAACATGAAATTGCAGTATCCATGATTGAAGTGGTACGCATATCAGACGAAACAGGCATTGAAATTGTTTTCAGCATCTGAAAATTGCCTGTATTTATTTTAAAAGTTTATATGTTAAGGTGTAGCGTTGGGCGTTCCCGTTGCAAAAGTAACGCCCTTTCCGCCTGTTTTCTCATCAAGATACTGACATTTCATAAAAAGGTCAAGTGCTTTCTGAGAAGCAGAAGTTGAGATTCCGGCTATATTACTAAGCTTTGTTGGTGTAAATAAATTTTTGAATAGTGATAGGTAATCTTTTGATGCTGTCTCCGGATTTTCCCCCACTCTACACCGTACATGACAGTTTCCCGTCATACGGCGTGCAATCAATTATAAGATAATTGACTAACGGCTATCCCTCCACGGCTTATTATCACCGCTTCGCAGGTACTGTGCCGTCGCTCTCAGTCAGATAAAGAAACGTTGTGTATTTCCGTTTCAACATTTCATCGTGTGCAATCACTCCATGTTCTGACCTTTCCACGTTCCGATATTCCTATCTGTGCATATATCCGTAGGTTCTGACTTTAGTCCTGTATGCGTGGAGACTCCTTTAAAGTCACAGGGAATTTCATAACGAATATTTTTACTGTTCCCCACATACCTCCAAAAATGGAGAACAGCATTTCTGCTGTTTGCACTATAGACCTGTACATTCGCCATTTCGTCAGTCTTAACGACATTCTCACCATAGATATTTTATAGACCTCCGGCATATCATCTGCCCACAGCTTCACCTGTTAGGGCAGACTTCTGCCGACTTCAGCGGACTTTATACCATAATGACATTACAGTCATCACAGCATACCGCAGTATCAAGGCAGACGTTTCAGGACGTTACTCCGTCATTCCGTCTGTCGGAATATCAGTTCTACAAGAAAATGAATTCCTGTGCGTAACCTTTTCAGTAACGAACGTGTCGTACATTCGTGTGCTTCATCAACAAATAACTTATCCACACCAAGCTGTTCAAAAGTAACAGTATCATCATGAGATTTTTCAAGTTTTGAAAGCTGCTTTTCAAGAGACTTTCTTGTACGCTCCATAGACTTTATCTGAAATTTGGAACCCTCAGATTTTTTGAGTTCCTCAATACCAAGAATAATATCGTCAATCTGTCCCTGAATCATTGCTTTCTGTCTCTCCACAGACATCGGAATCATGCCGAGCTGTGAATGACCGATAATAACAGCATCAAAATTTCCTGTTGCGATTTTTGCAAATAACTGCTGACGATTTTCCTTCTGAAAATCCTTTTTTGTAGCTACAAGGATATTTGCGCCGGGATAGAGTTTCTGGAAATCATCGCCAATCTGTTCAGTCAGATGATTCGGAACAGCAAACATGGATTTTGTACAAAGACCTAAACGCTTTGATTCCATTGCTGTCGCAATCATCTCGAACGTCTTGCCGGCGCCCACACAGTGCGCAAACAACGTATTACCGCCAAACATAGCGTGTGCAATTGCGTTTTTCTGATGCTCATGCAGGTGAATATCCGAATTCATCATCGGAAATGTCAAAGCACCGCCATCGTATTCACGGGGTTTTACAGAATTGAAAAGCTCATTGTATTTCTGAACAATCGCCTCACGTCTTTCAGGATCTCTGAAAATCCATGACTTGAACGCTTTACGAATATCCTCAGCTTTGCGCTGAACAACACGGGTTGCATCAATATCGACAACTCGTTTTTCTTTTGTATCACCCATGCCGTCAGGAACTTCCACGGTCTTGTAAACCTTCGGTTCTTTCAGGTTCAGGATATGCTCAAGGATATCGTAGGCATTCATATGACGTGAGCCGAATTTCTGACGGGTAAGCACAGAACGGTCAGCCGCCTTGTTGGTAATATGCCATGAACCGGTGTGTTCAGAGTATTCAGCCTTAATCAGTGAAGGTTTCGACCATCTGCTCTGCGGTCTGTCCGCTCTGTTTGAGCTTGGTGTCTGGAATGTTTCATACATGAACTGCTCATAGATTTTCGGATCAATCCATGTTGCACCCAGTTTTACATCAATATCGCCAGCCTTTAAAGGTTCAGGCATTGCTGCGTTGAGTGCTGTTACATTGATATTGAAATCCGCATCATATTCCGCCACTTCTTCTGCAGCTTTCAGCTTCTTACGGATATCACCCGAAAGATATTCGGATGCCGTCTGATACTCATTCTCTGTGTGCGGAACTTTGAATATTTCACCAACAAGGTCCTGTTTCAGCTCATCTTCTGTCTTTCCTGTAAGAGATGACATATATTCAAAGTCCACTTTTGCCTTTTCAGCAATGGAAAGTGTAAGTGCTTCCATAGAAGTCTCCACATGGTCAACAGCTTTTGGCGGCTGAATGGTTCTCTTTGTGAAAATATCGGACTTTTCAATAATCTGCGTTTTGTCATACTTCTTTTCAAGTCCTGCAACAAGATTGTAGGAAACATCTTCTGAAAAGTAACGCTTGTTTGTCTGGCTGTGAATCAGTCCGTATTTTGTATAAAAAGCATCATAGGCTTGATTCAGTTTTGCCTGTAAATCAGTAATTACCGCATCAGGCTTGTTCATTTCCTGTGCTTCAATGAGTTCACGGGTTAAATCACGCATTTCAATAAATGCTCTCACTCTGCCGTGCTGTGCATTCTTCTTATCAAAGCGGAATTCACAGGCGGCATTATTTTTCTTGAAATACACCTTATCGTCCTGCATGAAAAAGCTGTAATTACGGAGATTTGACGGAATCTGCACCTGTGTGCCTTCTGCTGTCTTTGCATATACATCTCTTGCAGGTTCATTGCTGATGTCAGCGGAAAGTTTCGATACTGCCTGTGCAAGTGCAGATTTCAGGTCAAAATCATC
>JAKSQU010000130.1 GCA_024403965.1 Ruminococcus sp. | reverse complement strand
CAAAAATCATCACAGAAGTTGAAGACGCTGTAAATGAAATGAATAAAAAATAAAATAAAAAATGCGGCGAAGTAGGGGCAGACCCATGTGTCTGCCCGTCATGCTACAATGAGACTTTCGGGCGGACACACGGGTCCGCCCCTACACTAAAGTACACATATTTTATTTTTAGGAGGTTAACGCTATGACAGTATTCCTTTGCGGCTTTATGGGCTGCGGAAAAACAACAACAGGCAAGCTTGCAGCTAAAAAACTCGGCTGTGGTTTTACCGATACAGACGACCTTATTGTCCGCACCCTTGAAATGTCAATTCCTGAGATTTTTGAAAAAAAGGGTGAGCCTTTCTTCCGTCAGACAGAGGCTGAAATCGTTAAGTCTCTCTGCGGCAAGTCGGTTTGTGCGGCATGCGGCGGCGGTGCTATGCTCAATCCCGATACAGCTAAGGCTGTTGCTGAGTCGGGCGGTATCATAGCTTATATTGATACTCCGTTTGAAACATGTTATGAACGTATCAGCGGTGATACAAACCGCCCTATAGTTATGCGCTCAACTAAGGAAGAACTCGAAAATCTCTACAATCAGCGCAGAGAAATCTATATGAAACACGCTACTGTACGTATTGACGGCAGTGGTTCACCTAACGAAACTGCTGAGCTTATTGCCGCAGAATGCAGAAAGTGAGTTATTAATGCTTATATATAACGCTGAAATACACACAATGGATAATGATGGTGTCATTGCAAACGGATATATAACAGCAGAAAACGGAAAAATAACTGAAATCTCATCGGGTATTCCGGAAAATATACCCGATGACAGCATTGACGCTAAGGGCGGTATTGTGCTCCCCGGTTTCATAGACGCACATACACATCTCGGAATTATTGAAGATGGTCTTGACTTTGAAGGCGATGACTGCAACGAATCAACTGACCCGTTTACTCCGCAGATGAGAGCAATCGACGGAATAAATCCTTTTGACCGCTGTTTTGAAGAAGCGTGGACAAGGGGAATAACTACTGTTGCATCAAGTCCCGGAAGTGCAAATCCGTGCGGCGGTGAAATATGCGCTGTGAAAACCTATGGCAGATGTGTTGACGATATGCTCGTAAAGGTGTGCGGAATTAAATTCGCTCTCGGCGAAAATCCGAAAAATGTTTACAACGACAGAGCCGAAACACCTATAACACGAATGGCTGTTTCAGCACTTATCCGTGAAGGACTGTACAAGGCTAAACGCTATAATCACGATATGGACAGCTACTATTCCGACAGCGACAACTATGACCCGCCCGAATATGACATAAAGTGTGAATCTCTTATTCCGCTTATGAATCACAGAGTCAAGGCATTCTTTCACTGTCACCGTGCAGATGATATATGTACGGCACTGCGAATTGCAGATGAATTTTCGCTTGAACCCGTAATAATTCACGGCACGGAAGGCTACAGAATTGCAGACATACTTGCGCATAAAAATGTCCCCGTTATCTGCGGTCCTGTAATCTGCGACCGCTGTAAACCCGAAATGCGTGGACTTGAACTGAAAAATGCGTCTGAAATGCAGAAAAACGGCGTTAAGCTCGCAGTATGCACAGACCATACAGTTACACCGATACAGTATCTTCCGCTTTCAGTACAGGCTGTTATCAAGGGCGGAGTATCCTATGATGACGCTTTGAAAATGATAACCATTCAGTCCGCTGAAATTCTTGGTATTTCCGATACAACAGGAAGTCTTGCTGTAGGAAAGGATGCTGATATTCAGCTTTACGAAAAAGGCGCAGACGTTCTTTCAATTTTCTCAGAACCGCAGATGGTATTCATTAACGGAAAGGTATGCAGAAGGGAGAATGCATAATGAAATGCACAGCTTTGCTTTTGTCCGCTGTTATTCTTTCATCATCAGCAGTGTGCTGTACATCGTCGGTACAGACTGTTAATGCATCTGAAAACAGCGTGTACTCAGGTCTTGAATATAAAGTAAACGGCAGTACAGCTGAGATAACAGGCTGTTCATCATCTATAACAGCCATTGATATTCCCGAAAAAATAAACGATGTTCCTGTTGTGAAAATAGGTGACAATGCATTTCTCGGAAATACATCTCTCGTTGCGGTAACTATCCCCGACAGCGTTAAATCTGCAGGCATAAAGGCTTTCAGCGGTTGTTCTTCACTGCGGAAAATCACAATAGGTTCGGGACTTGAAAGTATCGGAGAATATGCCTTTGCAAACTGTCCGTCACTTGAAGAATTCGTTGTAAATACGCTGAACAGTACCTATCGCACATCGGGAAATTCGCTTTGTTCGGGCAGTATGCTTATAGCCTATGCAGGAAACGAAAGTGCTTTTGTCGGAAGTGATATTACAGTTATCGGAAAACGTGCATTTTTCGGCAAAACGCATCTTGTTTCAGTTGTCATTCCGAAAACAGTAACCGAAATTGAAGATTATGCATTTTCGGGCTGTGTATCTCTGAAAAGCATTGAAATTCCCGACTCAGTAAAAAATATCGGTTCATCATGTTTTTTCAGCTGTTCACAGCTTGAAAGCGTAAAGCTTAGTTCATCGCTCACGGCAATTCCCGAAAGCTGTTTTTACTCATGCACAAAGCTGAAACACATAAACATTCCCGACTCTGTAACTGAAACAGGCGACTCTGCATTTCTCTGCTGTGACGCTCTGAAAAGCCTTTATATACCGCCGTCTGTAACGAAAATCGGCAGTAATGCTTTAGGAATGACCTACAATATCCGCTCAGACAAAAACGAAGTAATCACAGGCTTTGTTTTAAAGAGTACAGGCGGTTCATATGCCGAAAAATATGCAGTTTCCGAAAATATGACATTTGCTGTAAACGGCGATGTGACGTCAGACGGAATTGTTGATGCAACAGATGCATCTGCTGTACTCACAGACTATTCAGTTACATCTGTAGGCAAGGAGTCTGAATTTTCCGACATTCAGAAATTATCAGCCGACTATAACAGTGACGGAAAAATTGATGCAACAGATGCATCTGCTGTGCTGACCTTCTATGCGGCATCTTCTGTCGGCTAATTACGTTCAATTGTCCGTGAGTCACGCACAAAAATGCTTATTATTATATAAACAAATTATATTTGTACTTTTCGACAAAACCGCCCTTAATTGAACAGTAAATTTTTTATACTGTCATTTCTGTCAGGGTATTGACATAAGCCGTAAAAAATAGTATGATTAAAGTTAATAACCTGACAGACTTATCCCTACTGTCAAATCATCCGAAGGAGGAAAAAAACTATGCTGAACACTACAAGCAAATTCCAGAAGGAAGGTCTTACATTCGATGACGTTTTGCTCATCCCTGCAAAGTCAGATGTAACTCCTAACATGATTAATCTCGGTACACAGCTTACCAAGACTATCCATCTCAACACACCTGTTATGACTGCTGCTATGGATACAGTAACTGATTCCCGTATGGCTATCGCCATTGCTCGTGAAGGCGGTATCGGTATCATCCATAAGAATATGTCTATTGAAAAACAGGCTGAAGAGGTTGACAAGGTAAAGCGTTCTGAAAACGGTGTTATCGTTAATCCTTTCTCACTTACTGAAGACCATATCGTTGCTGATGCTGATAATCTTATGGGTAAATTCAAGATTTCAGGTGTTCCGATTGTTGATGCTGACGGCAAGCTTGTTGGTATCATCACTAACAGAGATATGCGTTTCCTTACAGATTTCAACGCAAAGATTTCAGAGGTTATGACTAAGGATAATCTCATTACTGCTCCTGTTGGAACAACACTTGAACAGGCACAGGAAATTCTCCGTGCACACAAGATTGAAAAGCTCCCGCTCGTAGACGATAACGGCTATCTCAAGGGACTTATCACAATTAAGGATATCGAAAAGTCAGTTCAGTACCCTAACTCTGCAAGAGATTCAAAGGGCAGACTTCTCTGCGGTGCTGCAATCGGTGTTACAGCAAACGTTCTTGAAAGAGCAAAGGCTCTTATCGAGGCACAGGCTGACGTTCTCGTTCTTGATTCTGCACACGGTCACAGCGCAAACATCATCAAGTGCTTAAAGATGGTTAAGGAAGCATTCCCGGATATTCCTGTTATTGCAGGTAATATTGCAACAGCTGAGGCTGCTGAGGATTTAATCAAGGCTGGCGCTGACTGCGTTAAGGTAGGTATCGGACCTGGCTCAATCTGTACAACAAGAGTTGTTGCAGGTATCGGTGTTCCGCAGATTACAGCAGTATATGACGTTGCTTGTGTTGCACAGAAGTACGGCATTCCTGTTATCGCTGACGGCGGTATCAAGTACTCAGGAGATATCGTAAAGGCTCTCGCAGCCGGCGCAAACGTAGTAATGCTTGGTTCACTCCTTGCAGGATGTGAAGAAGCTCCTGGTGAAACAGAAATCTATCAGGGCAGACAGTTCAAGGTATACAGAGGTATGGGAAGTCTTGGCGCTATGGCTAACGGCTCAACAGACAGATATTTCCAGGAAGGCGCAAAGAAGCTTGTTCCGGAGGGTGTTGAAGGACGTGTACCATTCAAGGGTGCAGTTGCTGATACAATCTTCCAGCTTGTAGGCGGTATCCGTTCAGGTATGGGTTACTGCGGATGTGAAACAATTCCGCTCCTTCACGAAAAGGCACAGTTTGTAAGAATTACAGGTGCTGGTCTTAAGGAAAGTCATCCACACGATATTTATATCACTAAGGAAGC
>JAKSQU010000013.1 GCA_024403965.1 Ruminococcus sp. | reverse complement strand
CCTTGGAGCAGTAGAAACCTGTGCACTCGAGAACAACGTCAACACCGATCTCGCCCCAGGGAAGCTCTGCAGCGTTAGCCTTAGCGTAGATTGTGAGTGTCTTGCCATCAACTGTGATAGTACCAGCTTCATCATCAGCAGAAACTGTGTGGAGACCTTCACCGATCTTACCGCAGTAACCGCCCTGAGCTGTATCATACTTGAGAAGCTGAGCGAGCATTGAAGGCTTTGTAAGATCGTTGATAGCAACTACCTCATAACCTTCAGCATCAAACATCTGTCTGAATGCAAGACGACCGATACGGCCGAAACCATTAATAGCAACTTTAACTGACATTGTTAAATTACCTCCTAAAAAAATTTATATTCATATTATACATCAATCCTCCATATTTTTCAAGTATGTTCGATAAAAAAATAACAGATTTTCAATTTCTTATGCACCGTGCACAAGTTTAACATTATATTTTTGGTGACTTTTAATACTTTTATAGCGTGTTATGAAATTTATTTACCGTTTTTTAAACACAGCAGATTTTTCTGATTTTTACAGGGAGTTTTTGCCTGTTTTACGTTGAATTCTATTGGTCATTCACTATATGCCAAATTGCAATATATTTCCATAAAACAACTATTTGTATAGATATGTTAAAATAAAATAAGCAATGTATACAGAAAATTTAAAAGTTTTTGTTGACAATATTCAAAATCTGTTATATAATATAGTTGTGATACTGTCTTACAGACTTTTGTCACTTTATAAATTAAATTTCGGAGTGTTCTGATGGAAATTAATTATGAAATAGAAAGAAAATTTCTTGTTTCATTTCCCGATACCGACAGGCTGAATGTCAGAAAAAAAATCAGTATTATTCAGACTTATCTTAATGATGGTGAAAACGGTGAGCAAAGACGCGTCAGAAAAATGGACGTCAACGGCACTGTTTCCTATACATATACTGAAAAGGTTTTCGTTTCAGCTGTAACTCGTGAAGAAAATGAACGTTCAATTGACTGTGATGAGTATAATCTGCTTGTCAAACAGGCTAAGGTTGATTTAAAGCCTGTTATCAAAACAAGATTTGTTTTTGAGTATAAAAATCAGTTTTTTGAGCTTGATACTTATCCGTTTTCTGATTCTCTTGCAGTTATGGAGCTTGAGCTTGAAAACGAAGAACAGGAAATTTTTCTTCCCGATTACATTAATGTTATTAAGGAAATCACAGGTGACAAGAAATATTCAAATATTTCTCTTGCTCTTGCCGAAAAATTTCCCGATGATGAAACAGGTGATTTGGTTTAATGGCTGAAAAATTTATTGATATTGATAATCCCGAAAAATTATCTGCTCTGTTCGGTCAGCTTGACGGTAATATAAGCCGTATTCAGAAAGAATACAATGTTACTGTTGTAAGCCGTGACGGCGGTATTAAAATTCTCGGTGATGAACAGAATATTGTTTCTGCCGAAAAAGCTGTAATGGCTCTTATTAAGATTTCGGGAACAGGTCGTGCTCTTAGTGATCAGACTGTAAGATATGTTACGTCTATGGTGGCTGACGGTGTTGAGCATGAACTTGAAGAGCTTGGCAGTGACGGAATATGTGTTACGGCATCCGGAAAAATTTTAAGGGCACGTACTATCGGTCAGAAGCGTTACACTGATTCAATTAAGGATAATACAATTGTTCTTGGAATCGGTCCTGCCGGTACAGGCAAAACTTATCTTGCCGTTGCTATGGCTGTAAAGGCTTTCCGTGAACATAAAATCAAAAAAATCATTCTCACACGTCCTGCTGTTGAAGCCGGTGAAAAACTCGGTTTTCTTCCCGGTGATATGCAGGATAAGGTTGATCCGTATCTGCGTCCGCTTTATGATGCACTGTTTGATATGTTCGGTGCTGAAAGCTTTGCACGTTACATGGAAAAAGGCATTATTGAGGTCGCTCCCCTTGCTTACATGAGAGGACGAACTCTTGATGAAGCTTTCATCATTCTCGATGAGGCTCAGAATACTACATCGGAACAGATTAAAATGTTCCTTACACGTCTCGGCAATGAAAGCCGTATGGTCATTACCGGTGATATCACTCAGATTGACCTTCCTGATTCAAGAAAATCAGGTCTTGTTGAAGCAATTAAAGTTCTGAAAGGAATTGACGATATCGTTATTCACAGATTTACTGAAAAGGACGTTGTTCGTCATAAGCTTGTTCAGGATATTATCAAAGCATATGAAAAGTATAACGAAGGGAGAACTAAATAATCATGGCTAAGTTAAAGGTATATGTTAAAAATAATCAGGTTGAGGAGAAGATTCCTGTAGGTATAAGACTTCTTATAAGAAGATGCTGTCAGGCTGTTCTTACTACTGAAAAATTCGGCAAGGATGCTGAGGTAAGTGTTTCTTTTGTAAGCAATAACGAAATCAAAAATCTTAATAAGATTTACAGAAACAAGGACAGCGTTACTGATGTTCTTTCATTTCCGCTCACAGGTGCTGACGGTTCAGTTGAAGTAAATCCTGATACAGGTGCTGTTCAGCTTGGTGACGTTGTTATTTCTCTTGAAACTGCTGTTAAGCAGGCTCAGAGCTATGGTCACTCACTTGAGCGTGAAATCGGTTTCCTTACTGTTCACTCTATGCTTCATCTTCTCGGATATGACCACGAAACAAGTCAGCTTGATCAGAGAATCATGCGTGAAAAGGAAGAAGCTGTTCTTGAAAAACTCGGTATTTCAAGAGATCTTACTTTTATTGTGAACGGAGAAAAGAACTGATGTCAAGAACTGCCTTTGTCACAATCGCCGGAAGAACAAATGCCGGTAAATCTTCCCTTTTAAATGCTATCATCGGTGAAAAAATTGCATCTGTAAGCAACAAACCGCAGACTACAAGAACTCGTATTACAGGTATCAGAAATATTGATGATGTTCAGCTTGTTTTCTTCGATACTCCAGGTCTTCACAAACCTGTCAACAAACTGAGCGAGCATATGCTTAATACTGTTAAGGAATCTGTAAGCGATATTGATGCTGTCATTTTTGTGATGGACTGCACTAAGAAAATCAATGATAATGAACTTGATTTACTGCGTTCATTGAATAAATCAAAAATGCCTGTGATTCTTGTTCTCAATAAAATTGATCTGCTCAGAAATAAAGATGACCTTATGCCTGTTATCGCTGACCTTACTTCAAAAATCGATTTCCAGGCGGTTATTCCTGTAAGTGTTACTGAAAACAGCGGTATTGATATTGTTATTAAGGAAATCATTAATCTTTCAGAAGAATCTATCCATTTCTTCCCCGATGATATGATTACAGATCAGCCTGAAAAGGTTCTTGCGGCTGAAATGATAAGAGAAAAACTTCTTATGCTGCTTAATGATGAAGTTCCCCACGGCATTGCTGTCGGTGTTGAACAGATGTCTGAGCGTGATGACAAGGATATTCTCGATATTTCCGCTGTTATTTACTGTGAAAGAGATTCTCATAAGGGTATCATTATCGGCAAGGGCGGTGCTATGCTCAAAAAAGCATCTACTGCTGCACGTATCGAACTTGAAAACTTCTTCCAGATCAAAGTTAATCTTCAGTGCTGGGTTAAGGTTAAGGAAGACTGGAGAAACCGTGAAGGTCTTATAAGAAGTTTCGGTCTTTCCGACAAATAAACATGATTACTGTAAACGGTATCGTTCTTAAAGAACGTATTGTCGGAGAACAGGATAAATTCATTGATATTCTGACTAATGAATACGGTATCATGGAGATTTCCGTTAAGGGTGCAAGAAAAATAAACGGCAAATCAGCAAGCTCTGCTCAGCTTTTTGCCTATTCCAGATTCTGCTTAAATCAGAAAGGTTCACGTTTTTTTCTTAACAGTGCTGAGCCTATTCATATTTTCTACGATTTAAGAAAATCACTCAGCAGAATTTCTCTTGCGTCCTATTTTTCAGATGTACTGCGTTACTGCATTACATCTGAAAATCAGAATAACGATATTATGCGTCTTCTTCTGAACTGTCTTTACTTTCTTGAAAGCGGAAAGCGTTCAGAAGAACTGCTTAAAGCCGTTTTTGAATTCCGTCTTATGTCGGAAATCGGCTATATGCCCGATGTTGTCGGATGCAGAGAGTGCGGTGTCTATGAACCGCAGACTCTCTTTTTTTCAATTTCAGACGGTGGATTTTACTGTGAAGACTGCTTTGATAATGACTCCGATATAAATTATATAAAGGTTAAGATTTCAGTTCTTAATTCTATACGTCATATCGTGCTTGCTGATTTCAGCAGGCTTTTCAATTTCCGTACATCCGACGATACTATGCACACTCTGTCTGCTCTGTCTGAGTCATATTTCCTTTCTCATCTCGGCAGAGACTTTCAGACTCTCGATTTTTATAAAACCATAAAGGTGTAAACAATGAACAGATATTTAAAAACTCTTGAACTTGACAAAGTTCTGAATATGCTCGCAGACTTAACTTCTAATGAAGAAACAAGACGAATGGCTCTTGCTCTGCGTCCTGATGCCGACCTTGAAAGAGTAAGGCTTGAATGTCTTAAAACTTCTCAGGCACTTGAACTCTCTGTTCAGTTCGGCACTCCCCCGTTCTCAAATTTCAAGGATATAAGCGGTGTTTCTGCAAGGGCTAAATCGGGTGCTGTTATTTCACTCCGTGATTTAATGGATATTGCCGCAATGCTCCGTCAGATTAAAGGTCTTTCAGACTGGTATTCTCACTGTGAGAACATGGAAACTGAACTCAGTTACCTGTTTTCAAGATTACAGCCGAATGACTGGCTCCTTGAAAAACTCGAACGTTCCATTATTTCTGAAAACGAAATTGCTGATGCTGCAAGTCCTGAGCTTGCCGCAATCAGACGTAAAATAAACCGTGCAGGTATGCAGCTGCGTGAAACTCTTGACAAAATGGTGAAGAACAAAACTACTCAGCAGTATCTGCAGGAAAGCAATGTTACTATAAGAGACGGTCGTTTCGTTCTTCCTGTTAAATCTGAATATCGCGGACAGGTCAGCGGTCTTATTCATGATACTTCTGCTACTGGTCAGACTATTTTCATCGAGCCTATGGCTATTGTTGAAGCAAATAATGACATTCGTATCCTTGAAGGCAAGGAACAGGAAGAAATTGAAAGAATTATCAGAGAACTATGCCGTGAATGCGGTGACTATTCTGATATTCTCTGTGAAAACTATAAGGTTTGTACTGAACTTAATCTTTATTTTGCTAAATCAAATCTCGCCGCAAAGCTGAAATGCTCCCTTCCTGAGATTACTGATGACGGAAAAATGCACCTTAAAAAAGCAAGACATCCGCTCATTGACAAAAATAAGGCTGTTCCGATTGACCTTTCCCTCGGCGAAGAATATCAGTCTCTTATTATCACAGGTCCTAACACAGGCGGTAAAACTGTTTCTCTGAAAACAGCAGGTCTTTTAAGTCTTATGACTATGTGCGGTCTGCTTATTCCTGTTTCTGACGGCTCAAAAATTTCTGTTTTCCGTCATGTTCTCGCTGATATCGGCGACAGTCAGAGTATCGAACAGAATCTCTCGACATTTTCTTCTCATACTAACAAGGTTATTGATATTATCAATGTTGCAGATGATGATTCTCTTGTTCTGCTCGATGAACTTGGTTCGGGTACTGACCCTGTTGAAGGCGCGGCTCTTGCTGTTTCTATTATCGGAAGACTTATGCAGTCGGGGGCTAAGCTGATGGTTACTACTCACTATCAGGAACTTAAAGTTTTCGCTATTAATAGCCCGAATGTTGAAAATGCGTCTTGTGAATTCGATATAGAAACTCTCAGACCTACATACAGACTTATTGTGGGTTCTCCGGGTAAATCAAATGCTTTTGCAATTTCTGAAAGTCTCGGTATGCCGAAGGATATTATCGAAGAGGCTAAAACTCATGTAAGTGAGGCTAATACACGTCTTGAAGAGGTTATAGGCAAACTTGAAGCTTCACGTCTTGAACTCGAAAGAATGAAGAATGAAACCGCTCGTCTTAAAGCTGAAATAGCTGAACATGAAGAGGCTATCCGCAAAGAACGTGAGGAAATTGAAAAGTCTAAAGCTGATGAACTTGAAAAGGCAAGACTTCGTGCTATGACTATTATTGAACAGACTAAGGCTGAATCAAATGAACTCATCGACGAACTTGAAAAACTCCGCAAGGAAAAGGATAAAAAGGATTTCAGCTCAAATGTTTCGGGTGCTAAATCCAAGGCTAAGCAGAGTTTTAATAAGATGTATGATACTGCTAATCCTGTTGACAAGCATGACCCTAATGAAAATTACGTTCTTCCACGTAAACTCCGCCGTGGCGATACTGTTTACGTTGTTGATTTACAGCGTAAGGGCATTATTTCGGGTGAACCTGATGGTTCAGATTTCGTTTTCGTTCAGATGGGTGTAATGAAAACAAAAATGAATATTTCACGTCTGCGTCTTGAAGATACTCCTAAGGTTACTGTAGGAAACAAGTCAATGACGAAACCTAACCGCAAAATGAACAAGGTTGGTGTTAAGGCTGAAAGACGTGGAAAAATGGAACTCGATATCCGTGGATGTGCTTGTGATGACGGCATTTATCAGCTTGATGCTTTCGTTGACCAGGCTGTTATGTCCAATATTTCCACAATAACCATTATTCACGGCAAGGGCACAGGTCTTCTGCGCCAGGCTGTGCATAAACGTCTAAAATCTCATCCGTCTGTCAAGACTTTCCGCCTTGGTCTTTTCGGTGAAGGTGAAGACGGTGTTACTATTGCTGAACTTAAATAATTATCTGTCCGCTGTTTCTTTGAAACGGCGGTCTTTTATATATGCGGAATTTTGTGACGTTATTGACTTTTTGCCGATTTTAAGGTATAATATTAAGGTAAATCTGAATAAAGGAATGATTATATGAACATTATCCTTGCATCTGCATCTCCAAGAAGACGTGAACTGTTAAAGCTTATTACAGAAGATTTTACTGCTGTTTCTGCTGATGCCGATGAAACTCTTCCGCCTGACGTAGTTTTACAGTGTCAGACTACCCCCGAAACTGCCGCAGTTTATCTTTCAGAAATCAAGGCTCAGGCTGTTGCTGAAGATTACTCCGACAGTATTGTTATAGGCTGTGATACTGTTGTTATTGTCGATAAAACTATTCTCGGAAAACCGCATGATGAACAGGAATGCCGTGAGTATCTCAGAATGCTTTCAGGTCGTTCTCATCAGGTTACCACAGGATGTACCATTATCTGCGGAAATGAAAAAAATTGTTTCAATGTAAATACTGAAGTTCGTTTTCGTTCTCTTACTGATGAAGATATTGAATGGTATATTTCCACAGGTGAGCCTTTCGACAAAGCCGGCGGTTACGGTATACAGGGAAAAGGTTCTCTGCTTATTGAGTCAATTAACGGAGATTATTTCAATGTTGTTGGTCTTCCTGTTTCAGAACTAAATTATTATTTAAAGGAGTCTTCAAAATGAATTCTACAGCTTTTCACAGCGCAGATATTCTTCTGCCAAAAAAAGATACTGATATGAATAAATGGTCTGTTATTGCCTGTGACCAGTACACTGCTGAACCTGAGTACTGGGAAAAGGTAAGCAGTATTGTTGGTGATGCACCTTCAACTTTAAATCTCATTCTTCCTGAGCTTTATCTTGAACAGGACGGCGTGGCTGAACGTATTGATGCTATTCACGATTCAATGGATAAATACATGAATGAAGGCATTTTCGATGAATACAAAAATGCTATGGTTTATGTTGAACGAGTTCAGAGTAACGGAATTCTCAGACAGGGTATTGTGGGTGCTGTGGACCTTGAAAAATATGATTTCTCAAAGGGAAGTACTTCAGAGGTCCGTGCTACAGAGGCTACTGTTATTGAACGTATTCCGCCAAGAATTAAAGTAAGACAGGGTGCTCCGCTTGAACTTCCGCACATCATGATTCTTATTGATGACCCGGATAATACTGTTATTGAACCTGTTGCAGATGCTGTTTCAGATTCTGACAAGCTCTATGACCTTGAACTTATGCAGAACGGCGGTTCTATTAAGGGTTATCTTCTCAATGCTGATTTACAGGAAAAGACAGATAAGGCTCTTGCTGAACTCGGAACTGCTGAATGCTTTAATAAAAAGTATAACCTTTCTGATACACCTGTTCTTCTCTATGCTATGGGTGACGGAAATCACTCTCTTGCTACTGCAAAGGAATTCTACGAACAGCTTAAAAAGGCAAATCCTGATGCTGATTTATCAAATCATCCTGCACGTTATGCACTTGCTGAAATCGTAAATCTTCACAGTGATGCTCTCAAGTTTGAGGCTATTCATCGTCTTGTGTTTGATGTTGACAATGATAAACTCATTACTGAACTTACTGATGCTCTTGCACTCTCTGAAACACAGGTTTCTGATCAGTATGTTATCTGTGTATGCAACGGAATTGAAAAGAAACTTTACATAAACAAAAAGTCTTCAAATCTTTCTGTTGGTTCACTTCAGAATTTCCTTGACGCTTATCTCAAGGCTAACGGCGGTAAGATCGACTATATTCACGGCACAGATACTGTTAAGGGTCTTGCTGAAAAGCATAATGGTATTGCATTTATTCTTCCTGATATGGACAAGTCTCAGCTCTTCCCTACTGTTATCAAGGATGGCGCTCTTCCAAGAAAAACTTTCTCAATGGGTCATGCTGAGGACAAGCGTTTCTACATGGAAGCGAGAAAGATTGTGAAATAATGTCAGAAGAATTTTCAAGATCTGAACTTCTTTTTGGTGATGAGGCAATGAAAAAACTTGCCTCATCAAGAGTTGCTGTTTTCGGTGTCGGCGGTGTCGGCGGATATGCTGTTGAGGCTCTTGCCCGTACAGGTATCGGTACTATTGATATAATCGACAATGACACTGTTGCTCTTTCAAATATCAATCGTCAGATTATTGCTCTGCACAGTACTGTCGGTCAATATAAGGTTGATGTTGCCGAAAAACGTATTCATGACATAAATCCTGAGTGTACTGTAAATGCTTACAAAACATTTTTTATGCCCGATACATCTGAACAGTTCGATTTCTCACAGTATGACTATGTAATTGATGCTATTGACACTGTTACAGGTAAAATCGAAATAATTACAAAGGCTAAAGCCTTGGGTGTGCCTGTTATCAGTTCAATGGGTGCAGGTAATAAAACTGACCCTACAGCTTTTGAAGTTTCTGATATTTTCAGGACATCTGTTTGTCCGCTTGCTAAGGTTATGCGCCTTGAGATGAAAAAACGTGGAATAAAAAAACTGAAGGTTGTTTACTCGAAGGAAGTGCCGATTAAACCTGTTCAGAAGGATACTCAGAGTGAAAGTACTCCTTTCAGACGTGCTACTCCGTCTTCATGTGCCTTTGTTCCGTCGGTTGTCGGACTCATTATCGCAGGTGAAGTCATTAAGGATTTACTGAAAACCAAGTGATTTTCTACTTTATTTTTCTCTGCTGTTGAATGTTTTATGACATATTATCTGTAATTTCAGCATTTTCTGTTATTTTTTATTGACATCAGCATTATAAAGCGTTATAATACTGATATAATCATTTTCATAAATCACAAGGGGGACAAACTGCCCATGTCTTTATTCAATATTAAATTATCAGCTGTTATGCTGTCAGCTTTTGTTTTTTTAACAGGCTGTTCTGCTGCCAATAATTCTGAATCTGTTTCAGACGGAATTGATGATATTACAGCAAGTACTGTCGAGCCGATTACTGTTCTTACTGTAACTAAGGCTGCTACAACTACTGCAGCACCGACTACAACAGTTAAGATTGAAGAAACATCAACTACAGAAAAGGTTACTGCTACAGGATACAGCGCAAGTGTTGACTACGCTACTCTTAAACCTTCAAATTCAAATGGTGAAACAGGAAGCGGAAAACCTGTTACTTTCAATGACCTTTATGTTACAACTTATGATATCGGTGTTCTTGACGGTTACACTCTTGACTGGACAGGTACTGTTCCATGGTCTGTTATCAATATTCTTGACAGCAACGGAAATTACTATGTTTATGACAGAGACAGCGGTGTTAAGGCGGCTGTAAATTCTGTTACAGGTGATGAGTACGCATTTGATATGGTTACATCAGACGGATTTATTGACGGATTTGTCTTCTATGATTTCCCTAAGGCTGAGTCTTATACACTTACACTTTACGGAAGCGCTCCGATTACTGATTCATATTATCCATGTGAATGGAACGGATTTGTAACTTATATTTTCTGATTTATATTAAAAAAGACATTCTTTCGCTTTTTGAAAGAATGTCTTTTTTTATTTATTCTGTTTCTGTCAGCTCTTTATATGTTTCTATATACATATCTGCTGAAGCTGACCAACTGTAGTCACATTTCATTGCACGTTCAACAAGCTGATTCCATTTTTCCTTATCATCATAATCACGCTTTGCACGTTTTACTGCGTCAAGCATATCATTTGCATTATAAGTTTTGAATGTAAATCCGTTTCCGTTTACTCCGCCATTGTCACGGACAGTATCTCTCAGACCGCCTGTTTCTCTGACTATCGGGATTGTTCCGTATCTCATTGCAATCATCTGCGCAAGACCGCATGGTTCACTCTGTGACGGCATAAGAAACATATCTGCTCCGGAATAGATTCTGTGTGCAAGCTCTGAATCAAATCCTGTATGTACAGAAACTCTTCTCGGATATCTTGCCGCCATTTCAAGAAAGAAATCTTCATACATTTTCTCTCCGCTGCCGAGTACAGCAAATTTTATTCCCATATTAATCATATCATCAAACACACAGCGTATAAGGTCAATTCCCTTATGTCTTACAAGTCGTGTGATTATTCCGACTACTGCGTGTTCATCATAATCAAGTCCAAGTTCAGTACACAGTTCTTTTCGGCATTTTTCCTTACCGGAAATATCTTCTGCACTGTAATTTGATTTGATAAGGCTGTCATTTTCCGGATTATAAATCTTTGTATCTATACCGTTAAGTATGCCTTTCAGCTTATACTGTCTTGTTACAAGAATTCTGTCAAGTCCGTGTGCATACCATGGGTCAAGTATTTCCCATGCATAACTCGGACTTACTGTTAATATTCTGTCGGCAGTTTCAATCGCTCCCTTGAGCATATTTACATTTCCGTCATACTCAAGAAGATTAGAATTATACATAGGAATTCCCATTACATCTGAAAGAATTTCCTTTCCATAACTGCCCTGATACTCTATATTGTGAATTGTAATAACACTCTTTATATTGCCGTATTTTCTCTGATATTTGTAGTATATCTGATAATATACGGGGATAAGTGCTGTCTGCCAGTCATTGCAGTTTATTATGTCGGGCATGAAATCTATGTTTTTAAGCATTTCAAGTACGGCTTTATCAAAGAATACAAATCTTTCACATTCATCATAAAATCCGTAAAGTCCGTCTCTGCCGAAATAAAGATTATTATCTATAAAATAATATGTTACTCCGTCATGCTTTAACATATATATTCCGCAGTACTGCTTTCGCCATGACACATCTACTGTGATATTTCTGACAAATTTCATTTTTTCACAGTATTTCTGGGGTATCTGCTTGTATAACGGCATAACTACACGGCAGTCATGTCCTTTTGCACATATTTCCTTCGGCAATGAACCTATTACATCTGCAAGTCCGCCCGATGCCGCAAAAGGTACTGCTTCGCTTGCCGCAAATAATATTTTCATATTATCACCACAGCTTATCAGTTATTAATGAGGAGTGGTTTGTCAAGTTCTCCGTCAAGTCTTCTGTTTTCCTTGATTTCGCCGTTTATGTCAGTTACAATTCCGCTTATATAAGCCTTTTCACCGATTGTTGTGCCTTCAAGAAGAATACAATCCTTGACTACTGCATCCTTTCCTACTTTTACTCCTCTGAAAATAATTGAGTTTTCAACATTTCCTTCGATGATACAGCCGTCTGCTATAAGGCTGTTCTTGATTACTGTTCCGATTCCGTATTTAACAGGTGCACTGTCGCCTACCTTTGTAAAAATCGGCATCTTCTTACGGAAGAATGACTGTCTCTTTTCACTGTCAAGAAGCATTCTGTTTGCTTCCCAGTATTCTGTGAATCCGCCGATTCTCTTGAATTCATCTTCAACTTTGTAACACTTGATTTTGTATTCTTCCTTGTGTTCCTGTAAAACAAACTTTGTAAAGCTGTGTTTACCGAGACTGCACGCAAGGCTTACTATCTCCTCAAGCTTGTCTCTTGAAATAATAAAGCTTTCAAGCCAGATGTTTGAAGGTCCCTTAAATGGCGGTTTCAGCATTGCTGATTCAAATTCATCATCATTTACTACTGAAAGAATTGTTGTTCCGTATTTTTCGTCCTTATTCTTCTCAAAGTCATATTCACCCTTGCCGTAGATGAGTGTGATATCTGCCTCAGAATCAATATGCTTTGTGATAATCGGTCTGTAATCAATTGTTGACATTACATCACAGTTTGCACATACAATATACTTTGCTGATGACTTTTCAAGATATGCACTTATATTATTCAGTGCATCAAGTCTGCCTTCGTAAATTCCGCCGTTTGAACCAGAAATATATGGTGGAAGAAGGTGAAGTCCGCCGTGCTTGCGTGTAAGATCCCATTCACGTCCTGCGCCTAAATGATCAAGAAGTGAAATATAATTTGCTTTTGTGATTACTCCGACATCTGTTATTCCTGAATTGACCATGTTTGAAAGCGGGAAATCTACAAGTCTGTAACGTCCGCCGATTGGAACTGAACCCATTGTTCCGTGCTTTGTTAAATCAAGTAAATTTGCATCATGCATACTTGCAAAAATCAATCCCAGAACCTTGTTATTAACACTCATAGTATATCTCCTTTAATTACTTGCTTTCATCCACTATGTCTTTTGGATTTATTACTGTATTTTCGGAAATTGTTATGTTGTGTCCTACAACTGCAATTCCCCATTCTTCGCCCGGATTTACATTTTCCGGACTCTTGCCTATTTTTGCTCCGCTTTCGATTACTGTGTCAGAGCCGACAATAGAATATTCAACTGATGCACCTGATTTAATTACTGCGCCAGGCATGATTATGCTGTATTTAATATTTGCACCCTTCTCAACAGTTACGCCCTGGAAAATTACTGAAAAATCAACATTTCCATCAATTACACTGCCTTCAGATATCATTGAATCCTGTACCATTGCATCTGAGCCGATATACTGCGGCGGCATATTGTTGTTTCTTGAATATATCTTCATTTCCTTTGAAGTAAGATCAAATTTGGCATCAGGTCTGATAAGATCCATATTTGCCTCCCAGAGAGAGTCAAGAGTACCTACGTCCATCCAGTAGCCTTCAAATTCGTATGCAAAAAGTCTCTGTCCGTCCTTCAGCATTGATGTAATAATATCCTTGCCGAAATCCTTTGACCACTTTTCTCCCTTATCACGCTTTATATTAGCCTCTTCTTCATTCTGGATAAGATATTTCTTGAGTTTCTGCCAGTTGAATACATAGATACCCATTGATGCAAGAGTTGATGTAGGATTTGCAGGCTTTTCTACGAATTCCTTTACTCTGTGTTCCTCATCGCATACCATGATACCGAATCTTGATGCCTCAGCAAGCGGTACATTGATTACGGAAATTGTACAGTCTGCATCATTCTGTGTATGGAAATTAATCATCTTTGAGTAGTCCATCTTATAGATGTGGTCACCGCCGAGAACTACTACGAATTCAGGGTCATAACGCTCGATAAATCTGATATTCTGATAAATTGCATTAGCTGTACCCTCGTACCATGCACCGCCTTTGGATGTTTCATACGGCGGAAGAACGTGTACGCCGCCGTTGAGTCTGTCAAGATCCCAAGGCTGTCCGTTTCCTATATATTCATTGAGTACGAGCGGCTGATACTGTGTAAGTACTCCAACTGTATCGATTCCTGAGTTTGTGCAGTTTGAAAGTGGAAAATCAATAAGTCTGTACTTTCCGCCATATGGTACTGCCGGTTTTGCTACGTTTTTTGTAAGTGCATAAAGTCTGCTGCCCTGTCCGCCGGCAAGCAGCATTGCTACGACCTTTTTTTTGGTATTCATTATTATCCTCCTGAATTATTTTTTGTCAGTTTTCTCTTTGGTCTTAGCCTTTGCGGATCTGGTTGTTTTCTTTTCCGCTGTCTTTTCTGTGGCTTTATCAGTTGTTTTCTTCTTGAAAACAAGTCTCTTTAAATATACTACTGACAATGGTGCAAGTGTCATTGAAATACTCTGTTCCATTCCGTGCATAGGTATTTTTTCAGACTTGTATGAATCTGCTGAAATACCGCTGCCGCCAAATTCTGCTGCATCTGTATTGAACAAAACCTTGTATCTTCCCTTTTTAGGAACACCTATTCTGTAATCCTGTCTTTCAACAGGCACAAAATTACATACAGCGATTATTTCATTTCCGCTGTCATCTATTCTTCTGAATGCTATGACACTCTGCTTGTTATCATCATTTGATATCCAGCTGAATCCGTTCCAGGAATCGTCATTCTCCCAGAAAGGCGCATTTTCAGCATATGTCTTATTCAGCTTTTCAGAATATTTCTTCATAAGCTTATGTTCGTCATATTCGAGCAGATTCCACTCCAGCTGTTCCTGATAGTTCCATTCATTTTTCTGTCCGAATTCCTGTCCCATAAACAAAAGCTTTTTGCCGGGATGTGCTATCATGTAAGCAAGAAACGCCCTGTACGATGCGAATTTCTGCTTGTCATCACCAGGCATTTTATTTATCATTGAGCATTTTCCGTAGACAACCTCATCATGTGAAATCGGGAGCATATAGTTCTCGGAAAATGCATAGAAGAACGAGAATGTGAGTTTATCGTGATTGAATGCACGATAAATAGGATCAAGTGACATATAGCTGAGCATATCGTTCATCCAGCCCATATTCCACTTGAAATTAAAACCAAGTCCGCCAACGTCTGTAGGCTTTGTTACGAGCGGCCATGCTGTTGATTCCTCGGCAATCATAAGTGCGTCGGGATGCTTTGCAAAAATAGATTCATTGAGATGTCTGAGAAATTCTACAGCCTCAAGATTTTCATTTCCGCCGTGAATATTCGCTGTCCATTCACCATCACGTCTGTCATAGTCAAGATAAAGCATTGATGCTACTGCGTCTACACGAAGTCCGTCTACATGGAATTCGTCAAACCAGTAATTTGCACTTGAAATAAGGAATGAGCAGACCTCTGCCTTGCCGTAGTCAAATACTCTTGTGCCCCAGCCCTCATGCTCACGCTTATTCGGGTCGGTGTATTCATAAGTATACTCATAACAGCATGTGCCGTCAAATTCATAAAGTCCCTGTTCATCCTTCGGAAAATGCGCAGGTACCCAGTCAAGAATAATTCCTATTCCTGCCTCATGGAACATATCCACCATTTTTCTGAAATCATCAGGTGTACCGTATCTTGATGTCGGCGCAAAATAACCTGTTACCTGATATCCCCATGAGCCGTCAAAAGGATATTCTGTGAGTGGCATAAACTCTATATGAGTATATGACATTTTTTTCAGATAAGGTATTATTGCCTTTGCAAAGCTTTTATAGTCATAGAAATCGCCGTTATCCTGTTTTTTCCATGAGCTGTAGTGAACCTCATAGATATTTACGGGACTTTTGTATATACTTCTGCTTTTCTTTAGTTCAAACCATGATGAATCATGCCACTGATATTCGCTTTCAAATATTTTTGATGCATTGCTCGGGCGTGTTTCATAATGTGCACCATACGGGTCTGATTTCATCAGTATTCTGCCGTCTGCGGTTTCAATACTGTACTTGTATGTGTCAAACTGCTTCAGCTTTGTGATTTCAGCCTCCCATACTCCTGTCGCAATCAGATTCATAGGATTTGCATTTCTGTCCCAGTTATTAAAATCGCCTACTACTGAAACACTCTTTGCATTTGGTGCCCATACTCTGAAAACATATATTTTTGTTCTGCCTTTTCTTTTGATGTGTACTCCAAAAAACTTATATGCCTCTGAATTTTTTCCCTGATAAAACAAGTATAACGGAAAATCGTTCGGATTAACATTTTCAATATGCTCTGTCATTCTTCCTCCTCCTTAAAGTAAAACAATAGATGGATATAATAATCCACTATCACTCCTATACTATTCTACCATATATATTTATAAATTTCAAGTTTTTTAGTTATTTTTCGTAGATAGGCACAAGATTTATCCTTTGTTTTTGTAAATACCTTACAAAGAATTAGTTGCCAAATAATTTAAAGCCTATTACGGTAATATCATCACTTTTTTCTGAAGCCTTGAATTTTTCAGCCTTACTGCAAATCTCGTCTACTATTTTTTTCAAGTCATTACTGCCAAGAAGTAATTCTTTTATAAACAGATATTCTCCTTCACTTATACCGTCTGAAAACATTATCGCTATATCACCTTCTGCAAATTCACATTCTGTTGTAAATATTTCTGATTTTTCATAAATCCCTACGGGAAAGGTTTTTGATGTTATTTTGCAGACATTGTTATTGTGCCTTATTATTGTTGCCGCCGCTCCGCACTTGGTTACTGTACTTTCACAGCTGTAAAGGTCTAAGCTTATTACGTCAAGTGTTGCAAATGCTTCGTCTTTGGATTTTGATAGCATTATAGAATTTATCAGCTTTACTGCCGACTTTAAATCAACTCCGCTGTTTATCAGTTTTTTGAATAGTCTTACTGTGATTCTTGATTCAAAAGCCGCTTTATTTCCGCTGCCCATTCCATCTGACAAAACTATGCACCCTTTTCCTGTGCCGTCACTGAATACAAGTGATGTATCTCCGTTTTCTTCCGAATTATCTGCACTTGCTGTTGCTCTGTATACGTCAAGTGCATATTTCGGCGGTTCGTATATTCTTATTCTTATTTCCTTTCCTGAGCTTATAGGCTCTGTACTGTTAAACTGTATTTTCAGTTCATCAGAAATCAAATCGCATATTCTTGTGCTTGTTTCGGGTGCATTTTCTGTAGTGAAATATATTTCAGCTATAAGGCGGTTTACCTTGTTATAACAGGCTGTTACAAATGACGGCTCATATCCGAATTTTTTCAGCTTTTTTTCAATTTTTCCGCTTATCCGCTGTGAACGTCTTGTGTCGGGAAGTGTTGTGCTTTTTCTTATTATTTCTTCTATTGTTTTCATCTGCTCACTTAAAAGTTCACGTCTGTCATTGTATCTTGCTGTTGTAAGCATTGAATATGTATCTTCCTTCATTCCGCTTTTGTGTGCTTTTATCAGTTCATGTTTCTTTACACATTCTTCAAGTTCAGCAGGAAAGGTTTCCATTGATATTTCTGACATATGGATAAGTCTGTCAAGTCCTTCGCTTTCTGTACTTCCTTTCCTTTTGCAGTATGTCTTTCTGAAACATTTTGAACATACTGCTCCTATTTTTCCTTCTATGTAGTTTTCTTCTCTTTCACGCTGTAAAAGAGTTTCTGCTATTTTATCTGAATCACGCCTTACATTCTCAATTGTATCTGACATAAACTGCATTCTTGATGTGATTATTTCCTGAAATGGGTTGTTCTTATCGGATGATGTTTTTATCCATCTGTCAGACAGAAAAGGCTCTGCGACAGTAAACAGTGCTGATGCTGTTATCACATTGACCATTGTATAAATGCTGTTATGTGTTATGCCTGTAAGTACCATAAGAATTGTATTTATCAGAATGAAAACAATTGCACATGATATTGTTCTGTTTCTTTTCGTATAGCCTGTCAGCATACTCACCGCAGGCAAAAGCACTGCTGTCATGCCTGTTTCCGTTGATGAAAGAAATGCCGCAAATGCTGTCATTGCCCCGCACATTACTCCGCCTGTATGTCCGTAATAGTATACTGAAAGCAATGTGATAAATGTTCCGAATAGTATTCCTATGTTTATTACAGGTATTTTTACTGAACACAATGATGCTGTATATATAACGTAAACTACCGCATAACAATATCCATATGCTGTAAGGTCAAGCACTTTTTTCTCTCTTAGTGTATTTATTACTGCTGTTGCCGAATATGCCGCCGCACCTGTGAATATACTGTAAAAAAGGTAGAAAATCAGTTTCTTAAACAATTCACCTATAACTAAGGATACGGCTGTTCCCGATAGAAAAACACTTACTGCTGTGTATATTCCGCACATTTTAGGGTCAGTTCTGTTCTGTGATAAAAGCTTTGATATAAGTATAAGAACTATTGCTGACAGCTTGACTATATTTCGCCCTATATCTCCGAAAAGAAAGCTGAAAAGTATTCCGCCTGTCAGTATCCCTGTACAGCCCGATATTTCAAGTGCTCCTGCTGTTGCTATGTCTGTAAATGCTGTAACTCCGCCGAGTTCTGTTCCCGACAATATAAATCCCGCTGTCACGGAGATTATAAATTCTATTGATTCTCTTATTCCTTTTTTCTCTGTTATAATTCCTTTCAGTTTCATTGCTATCACCTTTCAGTATTATTAAAAAAAAAAAAAAAAATATTATATCATAACATATATGCTGTTATTGTCGAAAGATGATTCAAATAAAAATCCGCAGTACATTTTTTCTTGTACTGCGGTATTTTTTAATCTGTGAGTTTTTTTATTTCATCACATACATTATCCGAAAACATCGGCGAATTGCTTACTATGTGCTTTCGGCTGTTTTTTACTCTGTCTGCAAGTGTTTCGGGAACTATCGGATATTCCGCCTGTTCAAGCATTGATATGTCCTGTTCTCCGTCACCCGATGCAGCTGCAATTCCTTTGACTATTCCTTTTTCAATAAGTCTTTTTACTGCATTGCCTTTGTTTATTTCCTTTGGAAGACAGTATACTTTTCTGTGGTCGCAGAATACCATAACAAGCTTTTCATCTAATGCATTTTTCAGTTTCTGTTCAACCTTCTGCGGTTCTTCAACTACTGCATAAACCATTATATTTTCTGTTTCGTGAATAACAGGATTTTCTTCTTTCAGTATTTCACACGCTTTCTTCATTTCTTTCTGTGCTTTTGCTGTAAGTCTTAAAGTTTCTTCATACCACTCTTTATTCACTTTTCCGTCTTCAAGCAGTATTCCGCCGTTGCATATTACTGCATATTTTACTTTCAGTTTTTCCATTATTTCCGAAAGACGTTCATACTGCTGCGGAGTTCTTGATGTTATCGGAATAATCTGCATATTTTCTGCTTTGGTGAGAAAATCATATGTGTGCTTTGTCATGTAGCTTTGCAGTTTTCCGTTTATCCACTCAACTTCAAGCTTTTCACCGATTATTTCACGTCTGTAGGAATAAATCAGCGTATTATCAAGGTCTGCCAAAAATGTTATCATTCTTTTCACCTTAGTTATCTGCAAGTTTTTTTATAAGTCCGCATGCTCTGTAATTTCTGAGCGGATATACTTCAAGTGTTACGTTCTTTTCCTTTGCAAGCTGATACAAATGTCCGAGATGTTCATTGTCGTCAAGACTGTGTACAAGAATTTTCCATGGTACTCTTCTTAAAAGTACTCTTGTTGCCTCTCCTATACTCGGCTTGATAAGGTTTATATCTTCTATGCCGTACTTTCGGCTGATTTCATAAACCTCCTCCATTCCGCTTGTACCTGTTTTTTCTTCGTTCAGTACTTCGGCTGTTTCAAAACACTTTTCTACTGCGTCAATAAAGTAGTATGTAAGGTCTTCGTCAATCAGTTCCTTATAGAACAATGCACCGTGAAAATCGTTTGCTCCGATTGCATCAGAATTAAGATATGTTCGGCTTAAAAGTCCCGAAACTGTTGAGTTAAGGCACGAGCTCGCTATTAAAAAATCATCATATGTTCCTGTGACCTCTGCTAAATGTGCAGGGTCGGAAAGTACTGCAAGTCCTGATGATACTCCGCTGTATTCTTCCATTGCCTTGTCAAGCTCACGCTGTATTGCGCCCTTGCCTGTCCACCCGTCAACAAACTGAATTGTTTCGGGGGCGTGACGTTCAAGAATGTATTTCATTGCATTTTTGTCAATTCCACGTCCTCTGATTATGGATATTGTATAATGCGGTACATCTGCGCCGTATCTGAATTTTATATATCGTCTGATAAGAACTCCTACTGATGTACCCGCTCTTGCAAGTGAAACAAGAACAGGTGTTTTTTTATTGCTCATTATCCTTTCTGATACTGACGCAACAGCATTTGCTGTAATCTGTGCATACATCTCAACTGCCTGTCGGAATGTATTCATATATGTTTCTGTAGGTTTATATTCAAGCGGTAACATTTCTGAATAATGTGTTCCGCTCTGTATTCTTGCTTCACGTTCCTTTGTTCCTAAAGGCGTTACAAGTCCTGTGACATCTTTCAGTAATATTGTGACATCTTCGGTTTTATATGTGCTGAACATTGCTTTCTCCCTCTATGATGTATATGTTGTCACAGCCGTTTTCTCTGAGTATTCCAACTAAATCATTTTCTGCGTCTTTTACATAGTTCTTTGTGTCGGTAAAGATTACTGCTGTGTCATATTTTTCAATATTGTATATGTAGTTCGTTCTTTCATTTTCATAAAAGCTGTGAATTTTATATCCCTTGTTAAGCGGATAGTTTTCTGCTGTTGATATGCCGACAGGACTTCTTGTTGATGCATGACAGCATACAGACTCTGCAAGTCCGCTTTCTTCAATCATTTTTCCAAGAATGATTGACGGATACATAAATTCTTCTGTGCCAAGCACAAGTACTCTGCCTTTTATGTTTTCTTTTTCATTTTCACAGAAATTTCTGCCGATTTCTTCAAGTGACTTTGCATAGTCACCGATTTTAACGCCGTGTCTTGTATCGGCAAGAGTTACTTTTCTTCTGTAATCTGCTGTTTCACTGCATTTTCTGTATGGTTCTGATTCCTTTACGTCAAAATCTTCAACTGCCTTTGTGTAGTCTGTATTTTCAATTTTAAGCAGACTTTCACATTCAATGCCGTTTGCTCGCATAAGTTCAATATTTTCATCGGATACTCTGTTTATTACAGATGCCGCTGCTATTGTTTTTTCTGCAAGTTCGGGAAAAATATTCTTCATGCAGTTTATTATATTTATAAGCGTTTTTCCTGTTGAAAGTTCATCATCAACAAAAATTACTGTTTCGGTTTCGCTGATAAACTTTTTCAGATTTTCTGCTGAAATGTTCTGCTCTGCCGCATGACTGTGTTCTTCAAGAAATCCGAGAATACTGCCTGACTTAATTTTTTCTCTTGTTGTATTGATGTAGATACATTCATCAGAAATACATCGTGAAACTTCTGCTCCGATTGCTGTTGCTGTTTCCGCAAACCCGATTACAAGTCTTGTTTCACTGTATTTATCCGCAAGCTTTTTTCCTAATGCACTCATCATTTCAAGTGCTGTAGCAGGTGAAACAGGCATATGCTTTGCCTGTAAAGGGTCAACAAGCAGATATGTTCTCTTTGTATTGTTTACTCGCTTTGCAAGTTTTAAAAGTTCTTTTTCTGTGTAGATTTTCATTTCATTAATCCTTTATTCCGTATATATTTGCAAGTGTTACTATCTTTTCTGCCCACTTGATATGGCATTTTCTTTCATTCATTCTGTCGCCGCTGCCCTTTGATACTGCAAGACCATTGTCTGTCCAGTTGACAATTGCACAGGCATCATCGTAATCACTTCTGTATACTTTCAGACTGTCATAAATTATCGGCAGCTGTGATGGATGTATTGCTGTTTTTCCGATAAATCCGTTAATCATGTCAAGTTCAATTTCTTTACGCAGACCTTTTGCCCACTCGTCATTTTCGTCTTTTCCGAAATATTCCCATACAGGTCCGGATACTATATAGTCTCTTGAAAATACATTGAGAATTGTTACAAGTATATCTCTTATTACTCCGATATCATAAATATTCTGATGCTTGTTTCTGCGCAGTCCGAATATATTACTGAAATCATTTCCGCCTACTCGTACATTAAGTACATATTCCTTTGCTGTGTCAAGACGGTGCTTGATTGCATAAAGTGCCTCTGCTCTGTTTCTCTGCTCGGCTACTACTCTGCTTTCAAATATCGGCATGATGTAAAGCTTTTTATCTGTATTCTCATTGAATTTTCTGATTAATGCTATATATTCATCGGCATTTGACAAATCAAATTTCGGCAGTACATAGCCTGTGAGTATTCTTTCAGTTTCTCCAAGCATATTGTGGATTTTTTCCATGTGCTCGGGATTTCTTATTCTTACAAAAAGCATAGGCAATTCTGCTCCGCTTTCAATAAGTCTGTCAAGACTTTTTTTCATCTGCTGTTCAGCTTTTTCAAGTCCGTTGTCCATTATTGAGTCTTCAAGACAGAATACAAGTGATGTAAGATTTTTTATTTTCTTCTCTATTATCTTATCCGCTATCTTTTCATTGAGTGCAGGTGTATATAAAAGTCCTCCCACTCGATACGGCTTATCGTCTTCAATTATATTATTCATTTTATAATCCTCCAATTTAAGGCAACACCGCATAATTACCGCCTGACGGCTATGTGTGTGTCTTGCTTG
>JAKSQU010000129.1 GCA_024403965.1 Ruminococcus sp. | reverse complement strand
TACGCATTGTGTTATAATATCAATTGAAATAAATCAAAGGTGATGATATTTTGTTTTTTGATAATTTACAGTTCAGCCTTAATGCAACTGTACCTGTTTTTCTCATGATGGTTTTCGGGTGGTTTTCAAAAAAAATCGGACTTCTTGATGACCATTCAACCGCACAGATAAACAAATTTGTATTTAAAACACTTCTTCCCGCACTGCTGTTTATGGACTTGTCAACGGCTGATTTCCGCTCTGTGTGGGATACAAAATTCGTTTTATTCTGCATGACGGTTACACTCATATGCGTAGGAATTGCACTTTTATACTCTCTTGTATGGAAAGACAAAAACGAACGTGGTGAAATAATACAGGCATCCTACAGAAGCAGTGCGGCGATACTCGGCATAGCATTTGTAAAAAATATCTACGGACAGGCTACAATGGCGGCACTGATGATAGTCGGCACTGTACCGATTTACAATATCATTGCAGTTATAGCACTTTCGCTCACATCTCCCGACAAAGACAGCCAAAAGAACAGCAGTGAGCTTTGGAAAAGCACGCTGAAAGGCATTGTAACTAACCCGATTATTCTCGGAATTGCAATAGGTATGCTGTGGTCTGTAACAGGCATTCAACAGCCTGTTATAATGCAGAAATCAATTTCATATCTCGGCAATATGGCAACACCGCTTTCACTCATTGCACTCGGAGCGTCATTCAAGGTTGAAGAAGCAAAGGGCAGACTTGGCATAACACTCGGAATAGTATTCATAAAGCTTGTGCTTTTCTGCGGATTGTTTTTACCTGTTGCGGTACATATGGGATTCCGTGGAGAAAAGCTGATAGCAATACTTGTAATGCTCGGAAGTGCAACAACAGGCAGCTGCTTTGTAATGGCAAAAAATCTCGGACACAAAGGTGCAGTTACAGCACTTGCCGTAATGCTTGCAACCCTGTGCAGTGCATTCACGCTGACAGGATGGCTGTTTTTGCTGAAAAGTATGGGGTATGTATAAGTGCAGAAACTGTGCACGTTACCACTTGCTACGCTCGTTACTCACAGGGAAAGAGCAGTCTGCTTTCGCACGTCTTTATTAAACATGGAATTAAACTGTAGAGGCTGCGGATCGCCGCCCCTACAAAAATGTTATTTACATAACAGAAAACGGAGAGAACTTCAAAAAAGTTCTCTCCGCATTTTTTATTTTCAGAATGGCAACTCAAACACCCCGACATACCATACATCTCCGACAATGACAGCCGAAAATGTATCAGTTTTCGTGTATTCTTCGTCACCGAAATCAGAACCCGAGTACAGACTTTCAACTGTAAAGAAAATCTCATCAGCTTTTCTTGATTCTATTGCAGTTATCATTGAGTCGGAATAATAAAGGTCTGAACCACGTCCGCCTGTGAATGCGTATACACTGCCGTTTTCTTCTCTGTAGGTTTCAGAAAGAGTATTCGGATATCTGTCGCTGAATACCCTGTGATAGTCATTTTCAACATCGGCAAATGTCTTTATTCCGCCTGTTTTTATTCTGTAGAATTCCCACCCGAATTCGTTCTCAACTGTTTCCGTGTAGTCAAGGTCATAGGGCGGTTCATATAAGAATTTCCACTGTGTTTCACAGGCTGAATTGTACAGCTTTTGTGCGGCGGCTATGAGAATATCGTCGTTCTGTTCTTCCACAGGTATTTCCATAACTACTGCGCCCGATTCGTCTATGCTGAATGCGTTGTTTATCATCGGGTCGGGCTGTGTTTCATTCGGTGCAGTTTCTGCTGCTGTTGTAACTGATGATGTTACTGTTGTAACCGCAGATGTCGTTTTTTTCGGGTCAAGGGGGTCGGGCTGTAATGTTGACTGTACAGACGTTGTTACTGCTGACGAATTCTCCTGTGTATCAGTTCCGTCTTTTCCCTTACAGCCTGTAAATACTCCTGTTATAACCGCAAATGCAGCAGCATATGCTGTGAATTTTTTTATCATATCGTCATTCCTCTTCGTCATCGAGAACAAAGTCAATTGTACCCTCACTTACATTTACCGCTGAACACAATACCTGTACTGTGTCACCAAGAGAATATGAAACTCCGCTGAATTTCTCAGTAAGTGAAACAGGCTCGGAATAGTCATATTCACCTTCGGGAAGTGTACGGATATGAACAAGACCTTCAACAGTATTCGGAAGTTCAGCGTAAAATCCGAATTCCGTAACGCTTGAAATTTTAGCCGTAAAGCTTTCACCGATATGTGCCTTCATGTATTCAGCCTTGTAACAGTCTTCGCATTCACGCTCGATTGCAACGGCTCTTACTTCTGCGGCTGATGAACGCTCTGCGGCATTTACAGCAAATCCGCCGTAACGCTTGTTAAGCCACTGTTCATTGTAGCCTGCAAGAATGTCTGTGATAATGCGGTGTATTGCAAGGTCGGGATAACGTCTTATCGGTGATGTGAAATGCGCATAGTCATCAAGCACAAGTCCGAAATGTCCCACAGGCTCTGTTGAATACTTAGCCTTTGCCATTGAACGCAGTACCATAATATTTACAGCCTCAAACTTGTCTGTACCTCTTGCACTGTTCAGAATTTCAGTTGCATGAACAGGCTTGAATTCATTGAAATGCGGACAGCTTAAACCAAGCTTTACCATAGTACTGCTTAAATTCTGCACCTTTTCTTCGGGCGGAGCCTCGTGTATACGATATACAAACGGAATCTGCTTTTCCTTTGCAAGCTTAGCCGCCGCCTCGTTTGCTGTGAGCATGAATTCTTCGATTATGCATTCGGATTTTCCACGCTCTCTTGCGGCAACACCGCAGCATATACCGTCTTCACCGATAATCAGCTTGCTTTCAGCAGTTTCGATTTCGGGAGCATGACGGCGCTTTTTCTTTGCGATAAGCTTGTCTGCAAGTTCATTCATAAGCGGAATTTCACCGCTTACAGCTGAATATTTTTCAAGTATTTCAGCATCTGCACTTCCGTCGAGAATTGCATTAATCTCCTTGTAAACGCCTTTTACACGGGAACATATAACACTCTTGCAGAAACGGTATGAAAGCATTTCTCCGTCTTCATCAAGGTCAATAAACGCTGAAAGTGTAAGTCGGTTTTCATTCGGATTAAGTGAGCATATGCCGTTTGAAAGCTCTTTAGGGAGCATAGGAATAACCTTGTCTGCGTAGTAAATACTTGTACCACGTCTTAAAGCTTCCTTGTCAAGCTCACTGTTTCCCTTGACATAGTGAGAAACGTCCGCAATATGAACACCGAGTCTGTAGCCTTTTTCTATGCGTTCAACAGAAACTGCGTCATCAAGGTCTTTTGACTCTGCGCTGTCTATAGTGAAAATATTAAGGTCACGCAAATCCTCACGATTGTTGAAACAGTATTCCTGTACACCGCCTTCTGAAATTTTTTCAGCTTCCTTCAGCACATCAGACGGAAATTCCATAGGTGCGCCGTGTATCATAAGAACAGATGCCGCACATGAAGATGCATATTCGGAACTGCCGAAAACGAGAATGATTTTAACCTTGTGTTCAGAATGTCTTCTGCCACGATAGACAATTTCTGCAAGAACCTTGTCACCGTTTTTGAAAGGAAGACTTTCATTTACGGAAATAGTCATATGATTTTTTGCGGCTGTATCGGGAACAAGGTAGTATCTGCCGTCAACGAATTCGATTTTTCCTGTAAGCTGATTACTGCCGAATTTAAGAATATCGAGAATTTCGCCTTCGGGTTCGCCTGTTCTTGACGGAATAGCCGCAATAAGAACTCTGTCCTGCGGCATAGCACCGAGCATACATTTTCCGGGAATAAAGTATTCGACACCGTCATCAGTTACAGCAAAACCGAATGTTCTGCTTAAACGTGAAACAGTTCCTGCATAGACGTTAAGACGTGAGCAGAGAGCAACCTTCATGCCTTTTCTCATCATAATAACGCCGTCTGTGCGGAGTTCGTCGAATGCCTTTATAAAGTTTTCACGTCCCTCTTTTTTGGAACGGCATTTTGTTTCAAGCTGATTGAGCGGCATAGAAGACTTGCCGTTAGCATTAAGAAAGGTAACTATTTTATTCTTGATGCTTTCGATAACATCAGCAGAAGATGTTTTAAAATTCTTTTTTGTTGATTTTTTATTAGCCATATTTCTCCTTATAAAATGAAAAAGCCCTATGACTCACGTCACAGGGCGGTTGATTACTTGTCGGTGAAAATCGGGATGATGTTTACAGCGAGAATTGCAAGGAAAAGAATAATTGCAAGAGCTCTTGTAATCTTGTTGAGAATAGCCTCTTTTGATCTTCCCTCATTCTTTCCGTAGAAAGACTCTGCACTGCCGCCTGAAAGAGCAGCTGTCATGCTGTCCTGAGTTTTCTGTTCCTGTGAAAGACAAAGAATAATTGTGATAATGCTTATGAGAAGAATAACAATTCCTCCGATAATTTCTAAAACTGACATAATAAATACCTCCGAAAAAATTATGAATACGGCAAAAGCCGTTACATTCAGATTAGCTTTATTATTATAACACATATTCCACAGTATTGCAAGAGCTTTTGCAGAAAAAAGGTGAAAATTTTTTGTGGGGGAATTGTGGAAATTTTACAATTGCGGAGTACCTCCGCACGTTAGCCACGTTTCCACTTGCTTACGCTCGTTACTCACAGGGAAAGAGAAATCTGCTCTCGCTCGTCTCTTTTAAATACGGACTTGTGCGCAGAGCCTGCGCTCGCTGACACG
>JAKSQU010000128.1 GCA_024403965.1 Ruminococcus sp. | reverse complement strand
TGTTTAACTGAATGAATTTCGCTATGAATTTATTTCGTCGGGCAAGCCGGGTGAAGTAAATTCGTGTAGTCCGTATCCGGACTCTGGTTGATGGCGGCTTCGCCGCATTATTTATTCTTTTTTAATGCTTTCAGTATTTTTCCTATAAACGTATTCTTTTCTCTTTTGCTTATTTCCTTAACAGGCATACTCTCTGCCGATTTGAGTGGTATACGGCATATTTCCCTGTTTCTGAACATAACCTTTACTTCTGCTACAGTTTCACCGCATTCTGTCGGTGCATACACAAACGGCGGTAATACGGGTTCAAAATGCACATCACTGCTGTTGTGAGAAAGCAGTGTAACTGCTATACTGTCAGTTTCAGGTACAAGCACAAGTTTGTCCTTTTCTCCGCCGACTGCGTTTGTCTCAAAGCATTTCGGCAATTCTACGGTTTTACAGCTTAAAAGCTCAAAGCCGTAATCGTACATTGCTATATGGTCCTGCCAGTCGTTTGCGTCATTCAAAGTCACACATATGAGATTAACTCCGTCACGCTCACAGGCTGACACAAGACATCTGCCTGCCTCATCGGTAAAACCTGTTTTCACTCCGTAAACTCCGTCATACATCGACAAAAGTCTGTTTGTGTTTTTAAGCCATCGTCTGTAGGGCGGATTTCCGAACTGCGTTTCTATTGTTTCACTTGAACATATCTCACGGAAGATTTCATTTTTCAGCGCCTCTCTTGCGAGAATTGCCATATCATATGCCGAACTTCCGTGTCCGTCACCCTCAAGTCCTGAAGGTGTAACAAAATATGTGTGTGAAAGTCCAAGCTCTTCGGCACGTTCATTCATCATTTCTGCAAAATGCTCAATACTTCCTCCGAGCTTTACTGCAACGGCGTTAGCCGCATCGTTTCCCGATGGCAAAAGCATTCCACAGCATAAAGCATACTTTGTAACTGTATCTCCTTCGACAAGTCCCATTGATGAACCTTCAACCTTTATTGCCTCGCTGTCAACAGTAAATTCTTCGTAAAGATTACCGCTTTCAAGGCAAAGCAGTGTTGTCATTATCTTTGTTGTACTTGCCATAGGAAGTTTTTCTGCCGCATTTTCTGAATACACAACCTCTCCTGTGTCCGCTGAAATAAGAACACAGGCTCTTGCGGAGATCTCAGGCTTTTCAGCCGCAAAGCTGTCCGCAGACTGAACTGATGTGTACATTATAAATGCCGCAAATAAAACTGTTATACTCTTTTTCATTTTGTATCCCTCCGAAATATTTTACATCTAAATATATTCGGATTGATACAATATTATGTCAGTTGAGCGGTACTGAGCCGTCTTCGGCTGTTTCTCCGTCTGCGCCGTCTTTCTTGCGGTTGTTGATAAAGCCTGTTACCTTATCAATAATCTGCGGCATTTTTTCAAGTGCTGAACTGATAGGGTCACTCTTGCCCTCCATTGTTACCATCTTTGCCGCACCATCAGGTGAGATTACAAGAAATCCCTCAGGCTTGATTGATACACCTGCACCTGCTCCGCCGCCGAAAAGGTCTTTATCATATTTTGACGGAAGGTCTGAACCGCCTGATGCAAAGCCGTATGATACCTTTGATACAGGAATGATTGTTGTACCGTCAGGAAGTCTTATAGGCTCACCTATAATCGCATTTACATCAGCCATTTCCTTTATCTTTTCGATTGATATTCCTAATATTTCATTTACTGCTGTTTTGCTTACGCTCATAATTTATACCTCACTTCTGCCTTTCGGCGAATTTTCTTCTTTTGAATGCTCTTATCTTATCGGGAATAAATACTCTGAATACAAATGCTGCAACAAACCATAATCCCGCTAATACCATATTTCCGACACGGAAGAATATTCTGCATGAAAAATCCCATCTGCTTTTGTTTTGTCCGAAAGCACAGTTTACATCAACTGTTTTAAGTCTTACAGTAAAAAGAAGACTCATAAACGCTATGATATTGTAGACTCCTCCGCTTATTCTGCCGTAATTCAGCGCACATTTATATGCGTCTTCATCTGCTATGATGAAATCCACATAAAAATCACTGAAATGAAATGCCTTGAATATTTTCAGCATAGGGCGCTGTGCACTTTCCCATATTCCTGTGCCAAGCTCTATCCAGTCTGAAAGAGTTTTTTTCTCTTTTTCCTTTTTAGGCTTTTTCTTCTTTTTCTTTCCGTCAGACTCTTCGTTTTCCTGTTCATCTGACATTATTTCATCATCAGTGTCAGATAATTCGGGAGCTGACTCTGCTGTTTTTTCATATTCAGCCGACTTTTCTTCGGATTGTATTTCTGTTTTTATTTCAGAAACACTGACGTTTTCAGCCGCCGTGATTTCTTCACTGACAGGCTCGTCAAAATCAAAATCTGCAAGAAAATCATCGTCATTGACAACGGATTTTTTCTTTTTTGGTTTCCTGTCCTTTACGGGTCTGGGATTTTTTTCTTTTTTCGGTTTTTTCGGTCGTGACTTTCTTTTTTTCAGCCATCCGATTAATCCGCCGCCGTCTGAATCCATTATGTCAAATATCCACAGCTTAACCTTATAGCTGAATTTGCCGTCAAGGTAGCTTATATCCGCCCCGACAGGCATTATCAACACAAGAAGTATTATGCCGAAAACGGCAAGAAGTATATACAGCAGTATTTTCAGTATTATCATTCATGCCGCCCCTTTCTGATTATTTCTCTGTTTCTGATGTTTCTTCAATGCTTTCTTCCGCTGTGCTCTGCGTAGCAAGCGGCGGAAGGTCATTTGTCGAGCTTAGTCCGAAACTTCTTAAAAATACCGATGTTGTTCTGTAAACTATAGGCTTTCCGGGAACATCAAGTCGCCCTGCCTCCTCTACAAGTCCTCTTTCTATAAGATTATTGACTACGGATGAACTGTCTATTCCTCTTACGTTTTCAACAAATCCCTTTGAAACAGGCTGATTGTACGCTATAATTGTGAGCACCTCCATTGCCGCATTTGAAAGCGGAGTTGCTCTTTTTGTTTCAAGTGCCGCTCTTATCTGCGGTGCATAGCGTTCACGGGTACACATCTGATAGCTGTTGTCGAGCCTTTTTATGCATATTCCGCTTGAATTGTCTTCATAGCGTTCATTGAGAATATCTATAAGCCCTGAGATTGCCGCCTGTTCAATTCCGCTTGATTCGGAAAGACGGAAAATCTCAATAGGTTCACCGCTTGCGAAAAGTATTGCCTCTAAGACTCCGAGTTTTTCTTTGATTTCCATTGCTTACCTCCGTCGGCTCTGCTTTTGAGATATACTATCATGTTGTCCTCGCTGATTGAAATTCTGCCGAAACGTGTAAGCTCAAGCACTGCAAGAAATGTTGCAACTCTTGCTGAACGGTCGGTGACTCCATCGTAAAGTCTGTCCATGTATACCTCGCCTGTTGTATAGAGTTCACGAAGAATGTGTACTACCTTTGTGAGAACAGGCACTATTTTCCGCTTAACTACTGAATTAATCTTGTTTTCAATGTGTATTCTTCCTGTTTCAGCCTTGATATTTTTGGTATTAATCTGGCTGTAGGCTATTGCAAGTCTTTCCGGTTCGTGAACAAGTGTATAGGTCATATCCGCTTTGATTTTCATAGGCGGTCTGACAAATACTTCATTTCCACGATATCTTCTTGCAAGCTCCTCTGCCGCCTTTTTACACAGGGAATACTCGATAAGTGCGCCTTCAAGCTCCTTCTTCATCTGCTCTGCCTCTTCGGGACGTGGGAGCAGTGACGCTGTTTTAATATAAATCAGTCTTGCCGCCATTTCAAGAAATTCACCTGCAAGCTCAAGATTCTGCTCATTTGCCTTTTCTATATATAATAGGTACTGTTCAAGCAGTTTTGAGATTTCAATATCACATATATTTAATTTGTGCTTCTGAATAAGATTTAAAAGAAGGTCAAGCGGTCCTTCAAATACTTCAAGTCGGAATGAAAGTGTATTCATTACCAGCCCCATTTTGCTTTTGGAATAAGCATTACAAGATTCCAGATTCCGCTTGAAATAAAGTTTGAAATAAGATAAAGCGGATTGAATCTTGACGGAATTCTGTTGAGTGAAAGTATCACGATAAGGAACACCATGCTTATTTCACGCTGATGCTGATACATCCATCTGTCATATTTTTCACTTGTAAAGTAACGGAGTACATTTGAACCGTCAAGCGGTGGTATAGGTATCATATTGAATACTGCAAGACCGATATTGATTCTAACCAAAAACAATAACAATTCACAGATATACAATATTGCTGGGTCGCCCTTGGTAAGTGTGACAATATATCCCCTTTGCCATGTTTCAAGTATATAGTAAATTTGTATTGCATCCGTGCCAGAACTTACACTCATTATAATTGCATATGCAAGCGCCGCAATTAATGCCGCAATTACATTTGAAACAGGTCCCGCAAGTGCTGTAAGTGCAATTCCTGCACGGTACTTTTTCATTCTTAATGGATTTATCGGTACAGGCTTTGCCCAGCCGTAGCCAGTAAAAAGCATGAGAACTGTTCCGAACAAATCAAAATGTGCCACAGGATTAAGCGTAATTCTCCCCTGTCTTAATGCTGTATCATCTCCAAGCTTATAGGCAACCCATGCGTGAGCACTCTCATGTATAGGAATTACAAGCAGAAGAGTTACTATTCTCGAAAAATATAAAAGAAAATCTGAAATATCAAAACCCATAATTACTGTCCTTTCAATAAAGTATTGACATCTGTATATTATTATATTATACTATATTTAAAGA
>JAKSQU010000127.1 GCA_024403965.1 Ruminococcus sp. | reverse complement strand
ATTATAATGCATTTTCAATGATGTGTCAATAAATCATCACGTTTGTAAACAGAAAATTCACAGTTTCACTTGACTTGTTAGCAATTTTTAGTTATAATAAACAAATGGAATAACATTATAATATTGTAACAGGAGGTTTAAAGTGAAAAAGCAAATACGAATTTCAGCCTGTATTCTGCTGATGATTTTAATGCTGCTGCCCCTTTACAGCTGCGGAGGCAAACAGATTCCGCCGTCATCTGTAAAAAGCGTTGATGACCTTGCAGGCACAACAATCGGCACTCAGCTCGGCACAACAGGCGATATTTATGCAAGTGACTATGAGGCTGAAGGCTCTGTTATCAAGCAGTATAACAAGGGCGCAGATGCTGTAACAGCACTCAAACAGGGAAAGGTTGAATGTGTTATCATCGACAGCGAGCCTGCAAAAAAGTTCGTCGCACTCAATCCCGACCTTTCGGTTCTTCCCGAAGAATTTGTTGTCGAGGATTACGCTATATGTATATCAAAGGAAAATGAAGAACTCCTTGATGATATCAACGGCGCACTGCAGACACTTATCGACAACGGCACACTCGACAGCATTATCAGAAACTATATCGGTGATGAATCGGGAAATCATCCCTATATTTCCCCCGATGATGCCGAACGTGGAAACGGCACTCTCCGTATGGCTACAAATGCCGCATTTGAGCCTTATGAGTACAGAAAAAGCGACGATATAATCGGTATCGATGTGGATATGGCAAGAGCCGTCTGCGATATTCTCGGTATGAGTCTTGAAATACAGGATATGGAGTTTGACTCTATTATCACTGCTGTACAGTCGGGAAAATCCGATATCGGTGTAGCAGGCATGACAGTTACCGAAGACAGACTCAAAAATGTAAACTTCACTATTCCTTACACAACCGCAACACAGGTTATCATTGTAAGAAACGGCGAAGGTGCATCGGGCGGTTTTATTTCTGCTGAAAAGTTCAAAACAAATTTCATCAAGGATGACAGATGGAAATTTGTTACTGACGGCTTGCTCAACACGCTTAAAATCAGCTTTTTTGCAGTAATTATCGGTGTAGCTTTAGGATTTATCCTTGCTATAGTGCGTTTCTCATGCGATACAACAGGAAAATTCAGGCTCCTTAATCTCATATGCAAGGCTTACATAACAGTTATCCGAGGCACACCTGCAATGATACAGCTGCTTATTATTTACTACGTTGTTTTTGCAAGCGTAAATATAAATCCTGTACTTGTTGCAACAATTGCATTCGGTCTCAACTCATCAGCCTATATTGCTGAAATTGTCCGCTCGGGTATTTCATCCATCGACAAGGGACAGTTTGAGGCAGGAAGAAGTCTCGGATTTTCATATGTTCAGACTATGAGATATTTCATTATTCCGCAGGCTGTAAAAAATGTTCTCCCTGCACTCGGCAATGAATTTATCGTACTTCTTAAGGAAACTTCAATTTCGGGCTATATAGGAATTATCGACCTTACACGAGGCGGAGATATTATCCGAAGCAGAACATATGACGCATTTATGCCGCTCGTAGCAGTTGCTCTTATTTATCTCATACTCGTAATTTTTCTCAGTATGCTTGTAAACAGACTGGAAAGGAGGCTGAAAAAGGATGGCAAATGATACTGTAATTCACGTTGAAGGTCTTAAAAAGTCATTCGGTGAAACAGAGGTTTTAAAGAATATAAACATCGACATTAAAAAGGGCGAGGTTGTTGTAATTCTCGGTCCGTCGGGATGCGGAAAATCAACATTTTTAAGATGTCTGAATCTGCTTGAAACTCCTACAGACGGAAAGATTTTCCTTGATGAAACCGAAATCACTTCACCGAAAACAAATATCGACGAACAGCGCAGAAAAATGATGATGGTTTTTCAGCATTTCAATCTTTTTCCGCACCTTACAATTCTTGAAAATCTTACAATTGCACCGACAAAGCTGAAAGGCGTTACAAAGGAACAGGCTGAAAAAAAGGGCAGAGAACTGCTTAAACGTGTCGGACTTTCAGAAAAGGCTGACGCTTATCCGAATCAGCTTTCGGGCGGTCAGAAACAGCGTGTTGCTATATGCCGTGCGCTTGCTATGGAACCCGAGGTTATACTTTTTGATGAGCCGACATCAGCGCTTGATCCCGAAATGGTAGGCGAGGTTCTTGATGTTATGAAGGAACTTGCCGAAACAGGTATCACAATGGTCTGCGTAACTCACGAAATGGGATTTGCAAGAGAGGTTGCAAGCCGTATAATCTTTATTGACAATGGTGTTATCGCAGAAGACTCATCACCGAATGAGATTTTCTCAAATCCTAAAAACGAAAGACTCAAAGAGTTTCTTTCAAAACTGTTATAACAGGAGAATGACGATATGAAGAACAGAATTAAAATGATACTCACTGTTTTTGTTTCGATTATTACAGTGATATCCATGACACAGGGTATAATGTGTTCAGCAGAAAACAGCAGTTCACAGTTCATTGTAGGCTTTGACGCAGAGTTTCCGCCGTATGGCTATAAGGATGACAGCGGTGAATATGTAGGCTTTGACCTTGACCTTGCAGAAGAAGTATGCAAGAGAAAGGGATGGGAGCTTGTCAAACAGCCTATCGACTGGAATTCAAAGGATATGGAGCTTAATTCCGAATCAATCGACTGTATATGGAACGGCTTTACAATGACAGGACGTGAAACAGCATATACATGGAGTATTCCGTATATAGACAACTCACAGGTTATCGTTGTACGTTCGGACTCAGGCATTACAGTGCCTGCTGACCTTTCAGGAAAGGTTGTAGCCGTACAGGCTGACAGCTCTGCACTTCACGCTCTTGAAGGTGATGAGGCAACAGAAGAAAATCAGGCACTTCGCAAATCATTTGCTGAATTACAGCAGATAGGTGACTACAACAGCGCATTTATGAATCTTGAATCAGGTGCAGTTGACGCTGTATGTATGGACGTAGGTGTTGCACGTTATGAAATAAAGTCAAGAGGCGACAAGTTTGCAATGCTTGCTGACAATATTTCAACAGAACAGTATGCTGTAGGCTTTAAGCGTGGAAATACCGAACTTCGTGACGAAGTACAGGCTGTACTTCTTGAAATGGCAGAGGATGGTACATTTAACGATATTGCTGTTAAATGGGGACTTGAAGAATGTGTATGCCTTTCAGAAGACAGCATAAACGATACAGCAACAGCAGATATTGAAGAAACAGCAGATGAGAGTTTAGGTGAACGTATTCTGAATATCTGTAAACTGCTTTCAAAGGGTGTACTTGCATCACTTATGATATTCGTGCTTACACTTGTATTTGCATTACCGCTTGGTCTTCTTATCTGCGCAGGAAGAATGTGCAGAATTGCTCCGATAAGATGGCTTGTGAAAATCTACATCTCAATCGTAAGAGGCACACCACTTATGCTGCAGCTGCTTGTGGTATTCTTCGGACCATATTACTTATTCGGAATGAGTCTTTCATCAAAATACAGAATTGCAGCGGTTATTATCGGATTTTCACTTAACTATGCGGCATATTTCGCAGAAATCTATCGTTCAGGAATTCAGGCAGTACCTAAGGGACAGTATGAGGCATGTGAGGTTCTCGGCTACAGCAGAATGCAGACATTCTTCAAGATTGTATTTCCGCAGATGGTCAAGAACATTATTCCGTCAGTTACAAATGAGGTTATCACACTTGTAAAGGATACATCACTTGCATATGCAGTATCATACACAGAAATGTTCACAATAGCAAAACAGGTTGCTGCGGCACAGACAACAATTATTCCGCTTTTCGTTGCAGGTATTTTCTATTATGTATTCAACTTTATCGTTGCATTCATAATGGAGCGTATTGAAAAGAAAATGAACTACTACAAATAAGGGGTGACGTAAATGAATCTGCTTGAAATAAAAAATGTAAAAAAGAGCTTTGGCGACCTTCATGTATTAAAGGATATCAGCATGAATGTAGCTGAAAGTGAGGTTGTATCAATACTCGGACCGTCAGGCTCAGGCAAGTCAACCTTGCTGAGATGTCTTTCAATGCTTGAGCATATCGACGGCGGAAGAATGGTTTACTGCGGCAAAGAGGCGGTAAAAACTGAAAATGACAAACCTGTTTACGCAAACAAAAAGGAATTAAAGGAAATAAAGGAATGTTTCGGACTTGTTTTTCAGAATTTCAATCTTTTTCCGCATTATACACTGCTGAAAAACATATGTGATGCACCGATACACGTTCTCAAAAGAGACAGAGCGGAAGTTGAAAAAGAGGCAAGAGTACTTCTTAAAAAGATGGGACTCAGTGATAAGGAAAACTATTATCCGCATCAGCTTTCGGGCGGTCAGCAGCAGAGAGCCGCAATAGCAAGAGCACTTGCGATGAAACCGAGAATGCTTTTCTTTGATGAGCCGACATCAGCGCTTGACCCGGAGCTTACAGCGGAAATATTAAAGGTACTCAAAGACCTTGCGGCTGAGAAAATGACAATGATTATCGTAACTCACGAAATCGACTTTGCAAGAAGTGTGTCCGACAGAGTAGTTTTCATGGACGGCGGACTTATCGTTGAACAGGGCAGACCCGAAGATGTTATTGACAATCCTAAGAATGAGAGAACAAAGGTATTTCTCAGAAAGCTCGGGGCTTAAATAGTAAATGAAAAAACGGAGAGAATTTTTATGGTTCTCTCCGTTATTTTTTTGCAGTATTAAAATATAAATCATTGAAATCCCGTACGCATTGTGTTATAATATCAATTGAAATAAATCAAAGGTGATGATATTTTGTT
>JAKSQU010000126.1 GCA_024403965.1 Ruminococcus sp. | reverse complement strand
GAATGGCTCGGTGCATACGACGGTAAGACACCACTTACTGCACGTTACCAGTGGGCAACATACAATAAGGATGGTTATACAGCAAACAACAATAACAATCAGCAGCCACAGACTACAACACAGGGCTGGGATTGGAACTGGAACCAGACAACAACTACTACAACACAGGGCTGGGACTGGAACTGGAACCAGACTACAACTACAACAACTCAGGCTTGGAATCCGCCGACAACTACAACACAGGGCGCACAGAATGCACTCGGCATTAAGGATTTCGGTACACCATTGAATTCAAATGCAACAATGATTGCAGATTTCCGCAAGGGAGCATCATCTGAGTTCTTTGCATCAGAAGGCTGGACAAACGGAAAGCCGTTCGATTGCTGGTGGTACAAGGAAAATACATCACTCAGCAACGGAATGCTTGAGCTTTCAATCGACAGAGAGCGCAATGCAAACGACAAGAATCCTGACTGGGATCCTAACTACTCAGGTGCAGAATACAGAACACAGCATCATTACGGATTCGGTTACTACGAAGTTTCAATGCAGGCAATGAAGAACAGCGGTGTAAACTCATCATTCTTCACATACACAGGACCTTCAGAAGATAATCCGTGGGATGAAGTAGATATTGAAATTCTCGGCAAGGACACAACAAAGGTTCAGCTTAACTACTACAGAAACGGTCAGGGCGGACATGAATTTATGTATGACCTTGGATTCGACTCATCAGAAGGATTCCACACATACGGCTTTGACTGGCAGCCTGACCATATCACATGGTATGTAGACGGCAAGGAAGCACATACAATGTATGGTGATATGCCAAAGACAGAAAGCAGAATCATGATGAATGCATGGCCTGGACGTACAGTAGACGAATGGCTCGGTGCATACGACGGTAAGACACCACTTACTGCACGTTACCAGTGGGTAACATATACAAAAAAGTAATTTTCTCTTAATTGCAGTTAATATTCTTCCAAACAAGCAAAAAGCTCCTGATTTTCCGGTCAGGAGCTTTTTGCTGTATTTTTATGCGGATTATTCTTTCACATAGAGCGTGAATTACTGCTCTTTGTTTACAAGTCCGTGTAGTGCGGATTGTTTCTTGTACTCTCTCGGTGACATACCCATGTATTTTCTGAATACCTTAATAAAATAACTCTGTGAACTGAAACCGAAAAGATTGCTTATCTCTGTTTCTGAATATTCGGAAAAACGCAGAAGATTTGCCGCCTCTTCGGATTTTCTTTTGTTTACATAGTTTGAAAAAGGAATGCCTGTTTCAGAAACAAAAAGTCTTGAAAGATATGCTGAACTGATATTGAGAAATTCGGCAGTTTCATTTATTGTAATGCGGTTGTGAAGATGGTCGCTTATGTAATCGATAGCCTTGACGATATGCTTTGAATAAATACCGATATTGCGCACTATTCTCATATGACGGGTATACTTTTCAATCATTTCATTGTGAATTGCGTGAACAAGTTCAACTGAGTTTGCTTCGTCAACTCTCATAATGAAAAAATCGCTGAGATTGTAAGCCTCTTCGGGTGTCATACCCTTGTTAATGCAGTATCTTGCGATAAGTGCGGCAGATACAACAAAATGATATTTTAGATTTCTGAGCTTATCCTTGCTGAGTACGCCGTAACCTTCACTGCAAAGGGGAGTAGAAAAAAATCTTACAAGCTCGATATTGCCTGTTCCTATGCTGTCATAGAATGCAGTTTCTCTGTCGATAGGGGCGTGTTCAAAATTTGCCTCACGCTGTTTGAAAAGGTAAGATGAGATATAGCTGTCTGAAAATTCACTCATTGTCAGAGCCCTCCTTGTGTTTCCATTGATATATATTAAGGTCAACCTTGTTGTCATTAACCTCTATTCCTTCTGATTCAAGCAGAATTTTCTGCCTGTCTGCACCGCCGAAAGCAAATGCCCCCGATAATTCCCCCTTTGAATTCACCACACGGAAACAGGGAATATTAACAGGGTCGGGATTTTTATGCAGAGCATTTCCTACAGCTCTTGACATTTTCTTATCGCCTGCAAGTTCGGCAATTTGTCCGTAGGTAGCAACACAGCCTTTCGGAATCAGCTTTACAGCATCGTAAATACGTTTGCTCGGACTGTCTGAAATAAGCTTGTAGCTTTCCTGTATCATTTTTATAAGGTCACTTTCGGGAATTGTGCCGTCAAGAATAACAGTATTCCAGTGCTGTTTATTCTGATGATAACCGGGAGTGACTGATTTATACATATCTCTCCAGAAATTAGCCCAGTCGGGATTTACCTTCAGATTGATATTTATAAAGCCGTTACGTTCATAAATCCACATAAACGCCTTAGTATTTCCCTTGAATCTTATTAACTGCCAGTTTGTATCGTGAAACGGAGTGTCAAGATATGTATCGGGAAACGTAAGACCGAATGCAACTGCATCTTCTCGTGTTTTCATTCTGTTATCCTTATCTTAGAACCGATTTTTATGTCATTTTCAGTAAGAAAGCTGTCGGGATATTTAAGCCATTTTTCACTGCCGTTTCCGTCTGTTACAAGCACACTGCACATAGGTTCTTCATCATCGGGAACTCCTTCACAGCCGTAGTCATCATCAAAAATTTTCAATACAGTGTATTCAGCAGACAGCTTTTTATCAAGTTCAGCTTTCAGATATTCATATCTCTGCTTTTTTTCTTCCTTTGCAAAGTGAACCTCTCTTAGCTGAACAGGATTGTTTTCGTAGCAAAGCTTTTCGTCACCGAACTGTTCACTTGTAAGGTCGAAAGCACAGCCGCCGACAACATTATAGCAGTGATAATTACCGCCTCTGCGGAGAATTCCGTAAACCTCACCGCCGAAAATATCCTGTACAAGAAAAGCGGTGATTGAGCACTGTCCGAGAGTTTTGTTTTCGGGAGTCCACATAAGTCTCATTCTCGGTGCACAGGTATATTCACACCATATTTCAGAAAGCATATCATACAGCATTTTCGGGTCTGCAATACTGCTGTATTTATCATTCACAGGAACGCAGTCTGCTGTATCAGCACCATAAAAATTATATTTCAATATCATTTACCTTCAATTCAAGTATAGTCACCGCATTAATCTGCGGCATTATTTACATTATATCATCTTTTTATCATTTGTGCAATAATAAAACAAAAAAATACACAGTTTCCGCCAAATAGAAACTGTGTATTTTCATCTGTATGATTAATTCGTTGGGAAATCAATCAGCTTAATAATTAATCTTCATCAAAGTTCTGTAAAGCATCGTAACCCTGTTCGCCTGTTCTTATCTTGATAACGTTTTCGATATCGTAGATAAAGAGCTTACCGTCACCGATATGACCTGTGTAGAGTGCTGATCTTGCAGCTTCAACTACCTTGCTTACAGGTACAGCGCAGATTGCGATTTCTGCCTTAACCTTTGGAAGAAGATTTACTTCAATACGGGCACCACGATAGAATTCGCCCTGTCCCTTCTGCATACCGCATCCGAGAACGTTTGTTACAGTGATACCTGTAACCTCGATAGCTTCCATTGCCTGGATGAAATCCTGGAGCTTTGCCTGTTTGAAGATTGCAACAACCTTTGTCATCTTTGGTTCCTTGCTTGATGGTGAAGGAGCTACATAGCTTTCAACTTCAACAGCCTTTTCAACAGGAACGATTGGTTTAACAGGCTTTTCAACCTTCTTAACGCTCTTAGCGTCATCCTTTGTATAACCGAGAACTGATGCATCGCTCATTGAAGGAGCAAAGTCAGCGTAAGATGAGATAAGACCATGTTCTGTGATATCGAGACCAAGGATTTCTTCCTGTTCTGATGCACGAAGTCCGAGAGTTTTCTTGATGATAAGGAATGTGATTGTTACTGCAACAGCAGCCCATGCTGCAACTGTTACGAAACCGAGTAACTGTAAACCAAGCTGCTGGAAACCGCCGCCGTAGAATAAGCCTTCGCCTACGATACCGCCGCAGTCAATCTGAATCTGATAACCCGGAGCTGTTTTTGTTGCGAAAAGACCAACTGCGATTGTACCCCAGATACCGTTGAGCATATGTACAGCAACAGCACCGACAGGGTCATCGATATGGAGCTTGTTATCAAGGAACCATACACCAAAGCATACAAGGAATGCTGAAACAATACCAACCATGATTGAACCAAAGCAGTCCATTACGTCACAGCCGGCTGTAATACCTACAAGACCTGCAAGTGATGCGTTAAGACACATTGAAACATCAGGCTTGCCATACTTGAGCCATGTGAATACCATACATACTACAGTAGCAACTGCAGGAGCAATTGTTGTTGTTACGAAGATTGAATCGAGCTGAGCAACTGTTGATGCAGCAGCAGGGTTGAATCCGTACCAGCCGAACCAGAGAATGAATACACCGAGTGCACCGATTGTAAGGTTGTGGCCCGGAATAGCGTTTACCTTAATTTCGCCGTCCTTAGTCTTAGTGAATTTACCGATTCTCGGACCAACGATTTTTGCACCGATAAGAGCACAAACACCGCCGACCATGTGAATTGCACATGAACCTGAAAGATCATGGAAACCGAGCTGTGCGAGCCAGCCGCCGCCCCAGATCCAGTGTGCTTCAACAGGATAAATAAGAGCACTTATTACAGCTGAGTAAATACAGTATGAAAGGAACTTTGTTCTTTCAGCCATAGCACCTGAAACGATAGTAGATGTTGTAGCACAGAATACAAGGTTGAAAATGAACTGATCCCACTGGAAATCTGCGTAAGTAGTGAAGATATCAAAACCCGGTTTACCGATAAGACCGACAACATCTTCACCGAATAAAAGACCGAAACCAATAAATATGAACATTACTGTACCGATACAGAAGTCCATAAGGTTTTTCATAATAATGTTA
>JAKSQU010000125.1 GCA_024403965.1 Ruminococcus sp. | reverse complement strand
CCCTCAAACTCCCTTCCTAAAACTTTCTGCGTTAAATTTTCACAAGGCTATACCGCCATACAAGTAAATATCAGCTTTCATTTTGTATGGTGGCGGTATAGCCTTGCGAAAATTTTAATACAAAAAGTCTTTGGAAAGGGGTTCGGGGAAGAACCTTTCTTCAGAAAGGTTTGCCCCGAAAAAGTTTACCGATAACTTTATATCAGCCATTTATCACAGACAGCATATCTTTAAGCAGTTCTCTGCATTCGCTGTCTGAGAGTTCGTCGATGTTAGTTCTTTCGAGCATATCGAGAGCATTATCACGGCTTAATGCTCCGAAACTGAATTGTTCCATTTCGTCTGAATGAGTTTTTTCGGTTACGGTATGATTTTTCTCCATTTCGTCGAGAAGTTCCTTTGCTCTTGTGACAACCTTTGACGGAAGTCCTGCGAGTTTTGCGACATCGACGCCGTAGCTTTCATCGACTCCGCCACGGACAATTTTACGGAGAAAACGAATTGAACCGCCGTGCTTGTTTACGGCAATGCTGTAATTCTTTACGCCGTCAATTTCGTCTTCAAGTCCGATAAGTTCGTGGTAGTGAGTAGCGAAAAGCGTTTTACAGCCGAGTTTTTTGGAATTTACAATATGCTCTGCAACTGCTCTTGCAATGCTTACGCCGTCGAATGTAGAAGTACCACGTCCGACCTCATCGAGAATTACAAGGCTGTCGGGGGTTGCATTTTTCAGTATATCCGAAACCTCGCTCATTTCAACCATAAATGTACTCTGACCGGAAGTAAGGTCATCTGACGCACCTACTCTTGTGAATATCTTGTCCACAACAGATATCTTTGCAGAATCAGCAGGAACAAAACAGCCAATCTGAGCCATAAGCACAATAAGAGCGGTCTGTCGCATATATGTTGATTTACCCGACATATTAGGTCCTGTTATGATTGACATTCTGTTAGCCTTTGTGTCAAGGTAAATATCATTCGGCACAAACATTTCCTCTGTAAGCATAAGCTCTACAACAGGGTGTCTGCCCGATTTTATATCTATTGAGCCGTCAAGGGTGATATCGGGCTTTACATACTGATTTCTGAGTGAAACATCAGCGAATGAACACAGTACATCAACTGCCGCAACGGCTGACGCTGTTTTCTGTACAGCCTCAAGCTTTGTTGCAAGAAATTCACGCACTTCCGCAAAAATTTCGCCCTCAAGCGCAAGTGCCTTATCCTTTGCGCCGAGAATTGCATTTTCAGCATTTTTGAGTTCTTCGGTAATGAAACGTTCAGCATTTGCAAGAGTCTGTTTTCTTATCCATCCCTCAGGAATAAGGTCATAGTATGAACGTGTAACCTCAAGATAATAGCCGAATACTCTGTTGTATCCGATTTTCAGATTCTTTATGCCTGTATTTTCCTTTTCACGCTGTTCAATTTCATCAATTATGCTCTTTCCGTTGTTCATTATGTGACGCAAATCATCAAGTTCCTTGTTAAAGCCTTCTCTGATTACACCGCCGTCCTTTACAGATACGGGCGGTTCGTCCATAATCGCATTTTCGACAAGAGTAACAATTTCATCAAGTGTTGAAATCTCGCTGTTGCATCGGTCAAGAAGTTTTGAACCGTTCAGCTTTGCAAGTTCATTCTTGATAAGCGGTAACTGTAAAGCTGTAGCTGAAAGTGACTTTAAGTCTCTCGGATTTGCGCTCTTGTACATAACCTTTGTCATAAGTCTTTCAAGGTCATATACTCTGTCAAGCAAATCTGTCATATCAGCAAGCACAACGCTTTTTCTGAAAAGAACATCAACGGCATCGAGTCTTTCGATTATTCTTGCAGGACTTTTCAAAGGCTGTTCAATCCAGTTTTTGAGAAGTCTGCGTCCCATTGATGTTTTTGTTGAATCAAGAACCCATAAAAGCGAGCCTTTTTTCTCCTTGTTTCTGAGAGTTTCAGTAAGTTCAAGATTTCGTCTTGCGTTAAGGTCAAGTCCCATATATGATTCACCGCTCAGAATTTCAATGGCAGTGAAACGTGAAACTGATGTTTTCTGTGTATCGTTTATGTAGTCGAAAAGACCGCATACCGCACAGCAGTCTGCGCCGTCGTCGGTAATTCCGATTTCGGCAAGCGACTTTACACCGAAAACATCCTTAACCATATCACGTCTTTCATCGGGTGAAAAGCATGCTTTGTCACGCATAGTAACAGAACATTCAAGACGAACCTTTATAAAGTCAGTAATGCTTTTAAGTGAGAGAAAGCTGTCTGTGAAAATGATTTCAGCCGGACGGCATCTTGAAAGTTCATTTATTACACCGCTTTCCATTTCCTTTCCTTCAAAGGAACTGAGAAAAGCCTCACCTGTTGAAACATCGGCAGATGCTATACTGCATGTTTTTGTTTCTTCATCATAGAAAGCACTGCAGATGTAGTTGTTTCTGCCGTCATCGAGCATACTGCTGTCTGTAAGTGTACCCGGAGTAACAACACGGATAACATCACGGATAACAATGCCTTTGCTCTCGGAAGGGTCGGTAAGCTGTTCACATACTGCAACCTTGTGACCTAAATCAATAAGACGTTTTATATACATATCCGCTGCATGATAAGGCACACCGCACATAGGCGCACGTTCTTCAAGACCGCAGTCACGTCCTGTGAGAGTGAGTTCAAGAGCCTTTGAAACCTTTACAGCATCATCAAAAAACATCTCATAGAAATCACCAAGACGGAAAAACAGAACGCAGTCGCTGTACTTGTCCTTAACTTCGAGATACTGCAGCATCATAGGTGATATTTTACTTCTGTCAATATCCATGTGTATGCTCCTTTCAGATAATAGTGTTCTATAACAGAAAGATTTCTAATTACGAACAACCGCCGCATGTTGAGCATGAGCCTGTGCATCCGCTTGTCTGCGGCTGACATGTTTCAGGGTCTTCACCATTTGCACAGAGTGAAATAATCTGCTGAATATTTGTAATGAGATTTTCAAGATTTGTCTGAGCACTCTGGAATACTACCATATTTGTGTTTGACATAATCTTCTGATAAACTTCCTTCATTTCCTTGTCAAGCTCAACGAGATTATCCTTGTCAAGATTTTCGCTTGTCATAGCAGCGCTGACCTGATTTCTGAGTTCTGTAAAACGCTCAATATCCTTCTGGAGCTCTGCGTCTTCATCATTCACCTTTTTTGCAAGTGTATATGCAATATATCTGTCATCCTGCTGAATAGCCTTTCCGAGTTCTCTTGTTAATTCCATAACGTCCATGGTTTTATTCTCCTTTTTTATATAATTGTAATTTATAATTGATTGTATGGGCGATGTTTTGCCGCCCGTATGGTATTGTGCGTATTTTCGGGCGGCGGAACGCCGCCCCTACACTACAAGTCCGTATTTATTAAAAGCGAGCTTGCGAGCGTGAGCGTGGCTCGGCTGCGCCGCATTTTTCCTTTTTTATTTTTTGGCTTTTATTTTTCCCCTAATCGCCCAGTTCATTGAATCTGTAATTTCAACATCAACAAACTGTCCGATAAGTGAACTGTCACCTTCAAATTCAACTATTATGAATTCGTTGCTCTTGCCTGTGAGATATCCTTCACGCTTTGATGATACTCCGTCTGCAAGTACACGCATTGTACGTCCGACAAATCTTCTGTAGCTTTCAGTTGTAATTTCACGCTGAATTTCAAGAAGTCTGCGCATACGCTGTCCTTTTGTCTTTTCATCTGTGAAATCTTCCATTTCAGCCGCAACTGTTCCCGAACGCTTTGAGTAAATGAACGAGTAAATATTATCATATTTCACACGCTTTATTATATCGAGTGTAGCCTCAAAATCTTCATCACTTTCATTCGGGAAACCTACAATAAGGTCTGTTGTAAGTGAAAAACCGCTGTCTTTACTGCGGATATAGTCAACTGTTTCAAGATATTTTTCAGCTGTATATCTTCTGTTCATGCGGTCAAGCACATCATTGCTGCCGCTCTGCACAGGAAGATGCAGATGCTTTGCAACCTTTTCACATTCAAAAATTGTGTCGATAAGCTCCTTTGATGCGTCCTTAGGATGCGATGACATAAAACGGATAATGAAATCTCCGTCAATTTCATTGAGTTTTCTCAAAAGCTGCGGAAAGCTCATTTCACCGCCAAGGTCATTTCCATAGGAATTTACATTCTGTCCAAGGAGCATGATTTCTTTATAGCCGTCATTTACAAGCTGTCTGACTTCTGAAATAATGTCATCGGGCTTACGGCTCCTTTCTCTGCCCCTTACATAAGGAACTATACAGTATGTACAGAAGTTGTCACAGCCGAACATAATCGGTACAGATGCTTTAAATGTGCTTTCTCTTATCTGCGGAGCAGTTTCGGAGAAATCGTCATATTCGCTTATATCTGCTGAAAATGACTTTCCGTCAAGACAGTCTGACAAAAGCTGCGGAAGTGAATTTATAGCCGATGTACCCATAACAAAGTCAATCTGCGGATAGGATTTTTTAATCTTTTCAGCAATATGGCTCTGTGCTGTCATACAGCCCGAAATTCCCATAATAAGCGACGGCTTTAATTCCTTTAGTTTTTTCATGCTGCCGACAATACCGAAAACTCTGTCTTCAGCATTTTCACGGACAGCACAGGTATTGAGAATGATAATATCAGCCTCTTTTTCGTCATTTGTAAATGAACATCCCATTTCACCGAGAAGTCCCTTTATTTTTTCACCGTCAGACGTATTAAGCTGACAGCCGAAACTTCTTACATATGCTTTCGGAGAAACACCGTCAAATTTATTTCTGATTTTTTCTATAAGCAAACTGTTATCCATTCGTTCTCACACCTTTCACTTTTGTGCATACTTTATTATTATAACATAAATTTCACGGCGTTTCAAGTGGTTTATGGAATAAAAATACAAAACGCTGAACGGCTTTTCACCATTCAGCGCAGTTTGTCTGAAAAACATATTTAGGGCAATACCGCATAATTAATGTGTGAGTATTGCGAAGTAAATTTTTTTGTCAGAG
>JAKSQU010000124.1 GCA_024403965.1 Ruminococcus sp. | reverse complement strand
TGTATTCCTTAACGACTTCAACAAATCCATTCTTATCACCATCAAGGAAACGGGAGTAATTGCTTGCACCGCTTTCCATTTTTTTCACCTTTTTCTCACTGTGAGTTTCTTTTGGGTTTCTTTACTTATTATACAACCTTAAGGTACTGATTATCTCACTGATTTTTATATTTATTTTTGTTTTAACTTTGATTTGTGGAGTGTTACAAATTGTTTGCGCATATAATGTGCAGATTAACCAATGTCTAATTTCTTCACAGCATAAAAAATCCCATGGAGCAAACACTTTTTGTATCTGCTCTATGGGTGTATTCATTGTATTACATTCCTATTACAAAACATCCTCACAAATAAGTTCAGGAGTAATTCTGTTTCTTATGAGAACCTCGTTTACGTCATATCTGTCAATGAATTCCTTTTTAAGTCCGTAGTTGTAAACCTTAACGTCAGTAGGTCCGTAGAAACGTGCGATTTTTTCACCGAATCCACCGTCGAGAATTCCGTCTTCAAGTGTAATCACCTTTGTATGATTCTTTTTAAGTGATTCAAGCAATTCTTCGTCAAGTCCTGTGATATAGCGTGGATTGATAAGTGTCGGAGCAGCTCCTGTTTTCTCCTCTATCATCTTTGCCACAGCCCCGCCAATCTGGTAGAAGTCACCAAGTGCAATTACAGCTATATTTTTACCATTCTGTGTTACCTTGTACTTGTTAAGATTGCTGTAGTCTGTGTCGATTTCTTTATCTGTGTGTATCACTCCGTTACATGGAATTCTTACTGCAACAGGGTACTTATCCTGTTCAATACTCCAGTCAAGCATTGCGAAATATTCCTCACAGCTTGTCGGAGCAAGATATACGAGATTCGGAATATTAGACATCATCGGAATATCATAAATCCCAAGATGAGTAACATCATTCATTCCGTATACTGACCCTGTATTTACAAGAAGTGTTGCGGAATTTCCGTTTACACATAAATCCTGTGAAATCTGGTCATAGGTTCTCTGAAAAAAGCTTGAATGTGTTGCAAAAACAGGCTTTCCGCCATTTTTCGCAATACCTGATGCCATTGCAACTGCGTGTTCCTCACAGATTCCGACATCAACAAACTGCTTGCCAGCCTGCTTACGTTTATCCTCGGTAAATCCGATACAAACAGGTACAGCCGCAACAAGTGCAACAACCCTTTCGTCTTTTTTCATCTTGTCAAGAAGATAATCACAGGTCATTGTGCCGTAATCTTCACCGCCACCTGTGAACTTGCTTTTACCTGTTTCTGTATCAAACGGCATACACCAGTGCCAGTTTTCCTTGTTTGTTTCAGCAGGTTCATATCCTTTACCCTTTTGTGTACAGATATGTACAACTGTCGGATGGTCTGTGTCCTTAACCTTTGCAAATGCCTCGATTAATTTTTCAATGTTATTTCCCTCGGCAACATACATATAGTCAAGTCCCATTGCCTTGAAGAGATTGCATTCGCATATACCGTCTGACTCTCTGAGTGCTTTAAGATTCTTGTAAAGTCCGCCGTGATTTTCAGCAATTGACATATCATTATCATTAACAACAATGATGAAATTGCTTTCAAGTTCTGATGCAAAGTCAATTCCTTCCAGTGCCTCTCCACCGCTGAGTGAACCATCACCGATTACAGCAACAATATTTTCCTTGCCGCCGACTAAATCTCTGCCCTTTGCAAGACCGCACGCAAGACTTACAGAAGTTGAAGTATGTCCCACGTTAAAGAAATCATGTTCGCTTTCTTCTGGATTTGTGTAGCCTGAAATGTCGCTGAAATGTTCGTCATAAAGATAAGCGTCCTTACGTCCTGTGAGCATTTTGTGTGTATAACTCTGATGTGAAACGTCAAAAACGAACTTGTCCCTTGGTGAATTAAATACATAATGCATTGCAATTGTTGCCTCAACAAAGCCGAAATTTGGTCCGAAATGTCCGCCTTTTTTTGAAAGACGGTTCATAAGTCCGTCTCTTATTTCAGACGCAAGGACTTTCATTTCATCTGTTGTAAGCGTTTTTAAGTCTGTCGGTGAATTTATTTTTTCGATATACATTGTTTTTACTCCTTTATGTTCAGCAGTTTATCCACTTTTCAATTTCTTCATGTGAAATACTTGCTGAAAGTCTGCCTGCCTTTACGAATTCAGCATTTGGTGCAGACGGCTTTAATTCTGCAACTGTATTTCCCATTCCGCTTGAACCAGATGTTGCGAAAACTACAATTTTCTTTCCGCTGAAATTGTACTTTTCAAGGAAAGTATTTACGATTGTCGGTGCAACATACCACCAAATCGGAAATCCAAGATAAATTGTATCGTACTGTGAAATATCAAGGTCAGAAACTGCCATTTCAGGACGGAAAGACTTGTTCTTAATTTCAACAGAAGAACGGCTGTTGCTGTCCATCCAGTTAAGGTCTGCCTTAGTGTACTTTTCCTTTGGTTCGATTTCAAATAAATCTGAACCTGCTGCTTTTGCGATTTTTTCGGCTACTGCCTTTGTTACTCCGCTTGCACTAAAAAATGCTGTTAATGTCTTGCTCATTGTTTTTTCCTCCGTTATTAGAATTTACTTTTTGTTCCATTCAAGAGCGTCTCCTCCTGTAAATGCTGTATTTATATTATACTACTTGGAGTTTACTCTAAGTCAAGGAATTTTATATTTTTTGAATTTATGCACAAATTGTAATGTTTGTTTTTGGGTAATATTATTGTTGGTTTTGAAGTTTATACGAAACTTTTCGGAAATGTCTTATCATTTCGCTGTAAGATGTAATGTATGTGCCATAATCATTCTCTCTTCAAAATCAAACATTTCTGCCAAGATGAATATTAATTCCGCAATCTGTATTGAAAAGTAGAAACAAGCCTAATCCTTCAACTTTCTGCGTTGTGAGTTCTTCCATAAGAGCATTAAGGCAACACCGCACAATTGCCAAAAAGCAGAAAAAGTGATATAATAGGAATATGGTGCGAACTGCGAAATTAGCTGCGAAGGAAAAAAGCAGCTAATTTCGCAGTTCGCTCCATATTCTAATTTTATCATACATTCTGAAAAATTACAAATACTTATAAAGTATAGATAACTATGATTAAAAGGCATAGTAAGCGATGAAATAATAAACGTCGGTGATGATATGGAAATTCGTGTTCACTAATCTCGAACGTGTTTCTGACCATTGCTCAAATATTGCAGGATGTATGATTGATATGAATATGGAAATCTGAATCTCCATGAATCTCTGCGGGAAATCAAATCCGACAAAGAAAAATTCATTGACAAGTATGATGCATACAGTTTGAAATATAATGTATAAAAATACCGTCTCTCTGTATGGAAGACGGTTTGGTTTTATCTGTGTTCACCCGTAACAGAGTAAATCACCCATTCAGCAATATTCTCCGCATGGTCACCGATACGCTCCATATCTGAAATCATTTTAAGTGCAGATGTGATAAGTCTGAAATACAGCCTGTGATGATTCCGTCAACTGCTGACGGAAGAACTGCTGTGCGTATCATATACCATTTTCCTGCACCAAGAGCAAGTCCGCCTTCACGATAGGAATTTGGTACAGTTTTCAGGCTTTCCTGTGTTGTTCTGATAATTGTCGGGAGTGTCATAAATACAAGAGTTAACGAACCTGCAAGGAGATTATTCCCAGTGAACAGAACTGCACGAAAATCAGCATTCCCACAAGTCCGTATACAACTGACGGAATTCCCGACATAAGATTGACAGCATTGCTTACAACTGCAGAGCTTTTTCCGTCTGCAACCTTTGCAAGAAATACCGCACACAGAATACCAAGCGGAACGCCAATCAGAATTGCTCCGAATGTTCCGTAGAATGATGAAAGAATAAACGGAAGTATTCCGTATGCGGCATCCTTGGCGGTTGATGCCCATTTTGTTCCGAAAAGAAAATCAAAAAATCCGATTTCTGAAATTGCAGGTGTTCCCGAAACCACGAGAAATCCCGTAATCAGCAGAACAAAGGCTACTGCAATAAATCCGCATACTGTAAAGGTCATGCTCATGGATTTTTCGAGTATTTCGGCTGTCTGACGTTTACTTTTCAACAGGAACTGCACCTGCCTTTATGATGAATTCATCAGCCTTACTGCTCATACAGAAGTCATAGAATTCCTTTGCAGAGCCTTGTCCTTCTTTGTAACAAGATTGAAGTTACGCTGAATTTTGTAGCTTCCGTTAAGGATTGTTTCATTTGTAGGATATACACCGTCAACGCTGACAGCTGTTACTGTATCACCTACAGATGCAAGGGAGGCGTATCCGATTGCATTAGGATTTGTAGAACCTGTCTGAACAACATCACCTGTTGATGTAAGCTCCTGTGAATACTTGCAGTTATCGGATGTGCCTGTGACAGATTCAAAGCCGTCTCTTGTGCCCGATGCGGCTTCACGTCCGATACAAACAATCGGAGAATCTTTGCCGCCCAGCTCATTCCAGTTTGTGATTTCGCCTGTGTAAATCTGAGCAATTTCGTCAACGGTCAGGTCTGTTACAGTATTTGAGGTGTTAACGATTACTGCGATACCGTCAATTGCAACAACTTCAGCTTTAAGATTCTGTGCTTCTTCATCCTTGAGATTACGGCTTGAAAGACCGATGTCACAGCGACCTTCCTGCACAGCCTGAATTCCTGCACCTAACCCAGTGGGGTTATATGTTACCTTAACATCGGCGTTATCAGCCATATATGCTTCGCTGAGATAGCCGATTACCTTTTCCATTGATGTAGAGCCGTCGGTTGATACGCTCTTTTCTGCTGTTTCTCCGCAGCCTGTCATTGATGATGCAGCTAAGATAAGTGCAAATGCCGCACTCATGATTCTTGATGTTTTCATGTTATTTTTCCTTTCAGATATATGTGTCTAATGTTTTTCTTCGCTTGCCGGCAATATTATTGTAGCACGTCCAATGTAAAGTCTGATACCATTTGTATGTTAATTGTATGTAAAGAAAAAGCCGAGTAACTTTTTGAGTTACTCAGCCCCACACTTAATATTTATTCTATTGTTCCAT
>JAKSQU010000123.1 GCA_024403965.1 Ruminococcus sp. | reverse complement strand
CTGTCCCCCTCGTACACCCCCTGCACGAGAGATAACATCTCTCGTGGCTCTGGTGTATGGCGGCTTCGCCGCATTCATTTCAATAATAAAGGCTGTCACACCAAACGATGTGACAGCCTTATTTTTATGCTTACTGCATCTTGTATGAGTTAATCATCTTCTGAACCATACGTCCGCCGATTGAACCGGCTTCTCTTGAAGTAAGGTCACCATTGTAACCCTGTTTGAGATTTACGCCAAGTTCAGATGCAGATTCCATCTTGAATCTTTCAAGAGTGTCTCTGCCCTTCTGTGTCATTTCACCCTTATTGTTATTACTGCTGTTACTCATTTCAGTTATCTCCTTAAATAATAATTGTTGATGCCGTAACAGTATTATATCTCATATCACTGCAGTTATAACAGTAAATTTTTTGAAAATTATTTCTGTGCTGATTTGAATTCAAGGAATTCTTCGTATGTTCCCTGTCTGTCGATACAGCCGTCAGGTGTGATTTCAATTATGCGGTTTGCTGTTGTCTGAAGAATTTCATGGTCGTGTGATGCAAGCATAACAACGCCCTTAAAGCTCATAAGTCCGTTGTTTACCGCTGTAATGCTTTCAAGGTCAAGATGGTTTGTAGGGCGGTCAAGAAGAAGTACATTTGAACCGAAAAGCATCATTCTTGAAAACATGCATCTTACCTTTTCACCGCCTGAAAGTACGTTTACAGGCTTGTATACATCATCACCTGAGAAAAGCATTCTGCCGAGAAATCCTCTTAAATATGTCTCTGTTTCATCCTTTACGGAATACTGTCTTATCCAGTCAAGAATTGAAAGCTCACAGCCGTTGAAATAGTCAGAGTTATCAACAGGCATATATGATGTTGTTACAGAAACACCCCACTTGAATGTTCCCTCGTCAGGCTGTTCTTCTTCCATAAGAATTTTGTAAAGCATTGTGATAGCCTGTTCACTCTCACCGATAAATGCTACCTTGTCATTTCTGCCGAGTGTAAAGCTGACATTGTTAAGAAGTTTTACTCCGTCAACTGTCTTTGAAATACCATCAACCTGTAAAATATCCTTGCCAAGCTCTCTGTCCATGTCAAAACCGATAAACGGATATCTTCTGCTTGATGCAGGGAGTTCTTCAACAGTAAGCTTTTCGATAAGCTTACGTCTTGATGTTGCCTGATTTGACTTTGATTTATTTGCCGAGAAACGTGCAATAAAGTCTTTGAGTTCCTTGATTTTTTCTTCATTCTTCTTGTTCTGCTGTTTAATCATTCTCTGAATAAGCTGACTTGACTCATACCAGAATTCATAGTTTCCGACATACATCTTAATCTTGTTGTAGTCGATATCAACGATATGTGTGCAGACATTATTAAGGAAATGACGGTCATGAGATACTACGATAACTGTACCGAAATACTCTGAAAGGAATTCTTCAAGCCAGCGTACAGCATCAATATCAAGATGGTTTGTAGGCTCGTCAAGGAGAATAATGTCAGGATTTCCGAAAAGTGCCTGTGCAAGAAGTACCTTTACCTTTTCATTACCTGAAAGTCCTGCCATCTGTGCATAAAGGATATCCTCAGAAAGTCCGAGTCCCTGAATAAGCTTTGATGCGTCAGACTCAGCCTCCCAGCCGTTAAGCTCAGCAAATTCAGCCTCAAGCTCTGATGCCTTTACGCCGTCTTCTTCAGAAAAATCTTCCTTTGCATAAAGAGCATCCTTTTCCTGCATAATCTCGTAAAGACGTGCATTACCCATTATAACCGTATCAAGTACAGTGTATTCATCATATGCAAAGTGGTCCTGTTTGAGAACGCTTAAACGTTCCTCCTTAGGCATTACAACCTCACCTGATGCAGGTTCAAGTTCTCCGCAGAGTACACGGAGAAATGTTGATTTTCCTGCACCGTTTGCACCGATAACACCATAGCAGTTTCCGTTTGTGAATTTAAGATTTACGTTTTTAAAAAGCGTTGTACCGCCGAACTGTACGCTCACATTTGTTACTGTAATCATAATACCTCCAAAAAATCAGGCAATACCGCATTTCTGCGGTGTTGCCTTTTGATTGCTATTTTATTGTACCATAAATTATCCGATGTGTAAAGAGATAACGCTGTTTTTCGTAGCTTAAAACATATCACGCCACGGCTTTTTCTTTTTCCTTGTTTAGAATTGACATGAATTCTTCGCCTGTTATGGTTTCCTTTTCGAGAAGATATGCCGAAAGTTCATGGAGTTTTTCTATATTCTCCGAGAGTATGCGTACAGCCTCTGCGTGTGCGGTTTTGACGATATTGTTTACTTCTTCGTCTATTTTTGCCGCTGTTTCTGATGAACAGGCAAGTGATGTATCGCCGCCGAGATACTGATTATTTACAGTTTCAAGTGCTATCATATCAAAAATACCGCTCATTCCGTAGCGTGTAACCATCGCCCTTGCAAGCTGTGTAGCCTTTTCGATATCGTTTGACGCACCGCTTGTACAGGTGTTGAAAACAATCTCCTCCGCTGAACGTCCGCCTGTCAGCACTGCAAGACGTGCTTTAGCCTCCTCCTTTGAAAGCAGAAACTTTTCGCCCTCGTCTATCTGCATTGTATAGCCTAAAGCGCCCGATGTTCTCGGAATTATGGTGATTTTATGTACAGGTGCGGAATCCTGCTGTTTTGCCGCAACAAGTGCATGACCTATTTCGTGATATGCAATTATTTCCTTTTCCTTCTGTGAAATTACGGCATTTTTACGCTGATATCCTGCGATTACAACCTCAACGCTTTCTTCAAGGTCTGACTGTTCAACTGAATTTCTGCCGTTTCTTACAGCACGGAGTGCCGCCTCGTTAACGATATTTGCAAGCTCTGCACCCGATGCACCTGCTGTTGCCCTTGCTATTGCATTGAAGTCAATATTTTCCACAAGCTTTATATTCTTTGCGTGAACCTTTAATATAGCTTCACGTCCCGATAAATCGGGAAGTTCAGCAGGTATGCGCCTGTCAAATCTGCCGGGTCTTAACAGTGCGGGGTCAAGTGATTCGGGGCGGTTTGTTGCCGCAAGAATAACAACACCCTTTTTTCCGTCAAAGCCGTCCATTTCAGTAAGAAGCTGATTGAGAGTCTGCTCACGTTCATCATTTCCGCCTGTATGTCCGTCACGTTTTTTGCCGATTGTATCAATCTCATCAATAAAGACAATGCACGGCGCTTTTTCATTCGCCTGACTAAACAGGTCACGAACCTTCGCCGCACCCATTCCGACGAACATTTCTACAAATTCAGAACCAGAAATCGAGAAAAACGGTACATTTGCCTCACCGGCAACAGCCTTTGCAAGAAGTGTCTTTCCTGTGCCAGGCGGTCCTACAAGCAGTGCACCTTTCGGGAGATTCGCTCCGATTTCTGCATATTTCTGCGGATTGTGAAGAAAATCAACAATTTCTTCGAGTGCCTCCTTAGCCTCATCCTGTCCTGCAACATCTTCAAATGTTTTGCCTGTCTGTGCCTTGACGTAGATTTTTGCATTGCTTTTGCCGAATGACATAGCATTGCCGAGTCCGCCCATTTTTTTGCCGATAAATCTGAAAATAAGTCCCCATACTGCAAGAAGAAATACTATCGGAAGAAGCCATTCAAAAATAAAGCCCTGTAATGCGCTCGGTCTTTCATTTTTTCCTGTGAAATCTATTTCTTCATGCTCGTGAAGTCTGTCTACAAGATTAGCGTCATCTATTCTTATGGTTGAATATGTCTGCTTTTCATTCCCCGATTCAACCTCAAATTTGATGATATCATCCTGTATCTGCACCTGTTTGACTGTCCCCTCGTCAACCTGTTTCAGAAAGAAGCTGTAGTTTGTTTCCTTGACGGATTCAGTCTTTGACAGTGCCGAAACAGCCGAATTAAAGCAGACCGCAAGAATAAGAATTATCACTACAGAACCTATCATCCATTTGCTGTTGTTCTTTTTTTCATTCATAAACGAATGCCTCCTATATCAGTATGTCAGAATTATAACATAATAAGCTTAAAAATTCAACAGGAAAAATGTGATAAGAATGAAAAGTGCGTGAAATTACACTATTCAAATTATTGTTACTGCGTTTTCTGCCTTATGAAATATAAATAAGGAAATATCCGCCGAAATGTGCCGTATACCGCAGAATTTTATATAAATTTTGTGCTTTAATCGTTTCTGTATATGAATTAATATAGAAATGAAGGAGTGATAAAAATGCGATATTTACCAAAATTTTTCATTGTATGCTTTGCTGTATTCTGTCTGCTTTGTATTCCGTCTGCGGATACATATGCAGAAGATGACGTGCAGTTTCTGTACACGATAATAGGCGGAAAGGCAATTATAACAGGCTGTGAACAGGATGCTGAATTTATCGAAATTCCGTCGGTTATTGAAAGCTGTCCTGTTACAGAAATAGGAAGCCGTGCTTTTTCAAATCACTCAGCATTAAAAAGAGTGATTTTCCCCGAAACTCTGCGAAAAATCGGTGATTACAGCTTTTATGCCTGTTATTCGCTCGAAACTGCAAATCTGCCGTCTGAACTTGAAAAACTCGGTGAAGGAGCATTCTGCGGATGTACACAGCTTGCATATATGGGACTTCCCGAAAAGCTGACGGAAATCCCCGATTCTTGCTTTCGTGCGTGTACAAATATGACCGAAACCGAAATTCCATGGGGAGTTAAAAAAATCGGAAGCTACAGTTTTTCGGGATGTACAAAGCTCGGCTACGTTTCACTCGGCGGCGGTCTTGAAAAGGTCGGTGAACGTGCATTTTTCATGTGCGGAGAGCTGAGAAATGTCTATATTCCGTCATCGGTAAAGGAAATAGGACGTGAAGCTTTCGGCTTTATTCCGTCAAATGACGGTGCGGCTGTAAAAAACGGTTTCAGAATTTTCGGATGTTCTGACGCAACTGCGAAGAAATATGCCGAATTCAACGGAATCGAATACCATTCAGCACCCGATGCACTGAAAGTACTTGCAATGCATGATTTGTCTGCACCTGCAGTAAAAATATCCGAAAGAACAGTGTTAATGGTGTTGTTTTCTTTTATAATTCTTTATGCATTAAAAAACAAATACCGCAAAAA
>JAKSQU010000122.1 GCA_024403965.1 Ruminococcus sp. | reverse complement strand
AGCGTGAGCGTGGCTCGCCCCCCGGTGGCTCACCGGTGATGTCCGCCGCCGCCGTGACCGCCGCCGCCGCTGTGTCCGCCGCCGCCTGAACGTCCTCCGCCGCCGCTGCTTGACTCGATTTTCGTTCTCGTTGTATGTTCACGAATAAACAGGTCGGAACGTTGTGAAAAATGTGTTCTGTTCTGTGATACATATACCTTTGCATTTGTACCGCTCATAAATTTGTAGCTATGTTTTGTACATGAGTATACTATAAGTGCTACGATAAATCCGATTACTGATGATATTAGAAACGGCTTTGCATAAAGTCTTAATGGCTTTGTTCTGCTTATTACAAGTTCACCGTTTTTATAGTAGAAATACTTTCCTGACGATACGTCATGATAGTATCTGAAATACGGCTGTTTTGTATCGGAATATCTTTCAAGCTGATAAAGAAATGCTTCGATTGCAGAATAAATATCCTCCGCAATTACAGGCTCTCCCGAACGTGGCAGATATGCGTCAAGTGCATAGAAAATATTGTCAATATTCTGCTGATAGAAAAGTACTCCCTTTCCGCTTGTTGATATATAGTCGTAAAGCGGTATCTTTTCTGATGTGTCAAGATAATAGAATACTCCGTCTGTGTCTTCGCCGTACATTTCATCATATGTATCATCGGCAAATATTTCTGTCTGCATATCACTTCTCGCATATCCTGAAAGATATACAACAATATTCATATCAAGCTTTTGTGCTTCTTCCTTTATAAGCTTGTCAAGTTCTTTGTAATCATCTTCTGTAAACAACTGCTTTTCATCAACAAGTCCCGTTTTCTCAGGATTTATATTTCCGCTTTTATGATAGTTTTCCGCATATGCTGTAAGCGGACAGATTATACTGCATACTAAAAGCACGAATGCCGCAGTAAATGATAACGCTTTTTTCATCATATGTTTAATCCTCCTAAAAGAAGAGTTCCGATGAGTGTTATTACCGCACCTATTATGCCGCTGAAAAGCGCAAGTCTTCCCTTGCTCAAAGGCGGTGCACCTGCAAGCTTTCCTGTCTGTCCGTTCATTGCGAATTCATATACCTTTCCCTTGTACTTATAGGTCATAAACCATACAGGAAGAAGAATATATCTCCAGTCTGTTCTCTGAATGAAATATGATTCATTCATTACTGAAAGTGAATTGTAGCTTTTTATGCTTTCCTTTATTACTTCCCTGCATGCACTTTCACATCTCTGACGTATTCTCGGGAAAACTTCTGCCTTGTCAACGTCATACTTATCAGCATAAAAGCCGCTGAGATATGACATTGAAAATTTCTGTGTATCATTATAGTCATAAGGCTCGATTGCTTCCATAAGAGCGTCTTCAATCTTGCTTTCACCGTCAGCAGGAATACCTACTGTAACAATATCGGCATTTCTGATAACATCATATTCCTTTGTTTCTGTATATCGGTAACTGCCCGATGTCCAGCTTCTTATCTGTTTTCCGATTGCGTGATAATCTGATTTTACACTGCAGTCTGCAAGCCAGAAAGGAACATAAAGACCTGTGATTTTTTCAAGCTGCTGCATGGATTTGAAATCCTTCGGAACAAACCATTTCGGCTTAATCCAGTTTCTGAATGTAGTAACCGCATTATCCTTTGAGATTTTAAAGCCTATTACTTCGTCAGGCTTGTATGCGCCCGACATTTTTCCCGAAAGAATAACCGGGTTGTGACAGTAATAGCAGAAAAGTGCTGTCTGCTGGTCATCTGCCATAATATCCGCACCACAGCTTGCACAGTGATAAAGATTTGTATGCTCTGAAAAATCTTCCTGTACATGAAGTGTCTGTTCATCGGGTATGCTGTTTTCAGCAGATGCGCATATCTGCTTTATCTGTTCAATTGTAAACTGACTGCCGCAGAATTCACAGTCAAGCTTTTGCGTATCCGGATTAAATTTCAGATCCGCATTGCAATTGGGACATTTGTACTCTATAGAATCCAATTTCTTCACTCCTTTTGGTAAATTCTCTTTTTAGAATTTCCTTGTATATATTAGCATATTTTACAACAAAATGCAATAGTAAAATCAAGAAAATGCAGAATAATATCTTTTCAATGACATATTGTATCATTCATCATTCAGTTTATTGACGTATCAACTTTTTATGTGTTAAACTATTCTCAGAAATCAGAAACAGTACACAGGTACTGAATGGAGGAGTATTACAATGGATAAAATCAAGAAAACAATTGCAGGTATCTGCGCTGTATGCATTGGGAGTGCATGTATTCCGTTTATGAACAGCACAGCAAATAAGAAAAACACTGTAAATGCCGCTCAGGGTGCATCAGTAAATATGGAATGGGGCACACTTAAAATCGGCGGTGCAGGTTTCGTTTCGGGTATTGTAACAGGACAGAAGGAAATGTATCTCCGTACTGACGTAGGCGGTGCATACAGATATGATTATGACATAAATGAATGGGTTCAGCTTTTCGGATTTGTAACAGAATATGACAGAGGTCTTCTCAGTGTAAAGGGTATTGCTATCGACCCGACTGATGATATGACAGCTTATTTCCTTTGCGGATGTGCTTATTTCTCAGACGCTAAAACTGTTATCTTCAAGACAACCGACGGCGGTAAGACATTTACAAGCGTTGATGTAACAGAACATATTCAGGTTCACGGAAACGGTGACGGACGTGAATGTATCGAGCCTATTGCTGTTGACCCTGACGACCCGAATACAATCTATGCAGGCGGCGATGTAACCGCAGGCAAATCCGCTCTTATCAAGTCAACAGACGGCGGTAAGACATGGAATCCTGTTATGGGTTATGACGCTCTCGGACTTTTCTCAGGTGAGCTTAAATATCCTTCATGGACAGACCACATGGTAAGAGGTACTGAACCTGCAAAGCTTTACAATGAGCAGAATGGTATCGGATGTGTTTATATCGAAGGCGGAAAGGTTTATGTTGGTACATCTGTAACAGGTCAGGCAAATATTCACGTTGCTGACGTAAAGGATGACAAGTTTGAACCAATCAAGGCTCTTCCTAATGCAAACTATCCGCTTTCAATCACAAGTGACCATAACGGAAATCTCTTCTTCACATATATCGCAGGTCTTGCATTCTCAGGTGCGGCAGGCGGTGCTTACAAGTACAATATCAAATCAGGTGAAGTTGAAGAGCTTTCAGTTTCAAAGAATTCAATCGGTATGATTGAAGTTGACAAGAATAATCCTGACAAAATGTTTGCACGTACATGCGGTATGTGGTCAGACCAGTGGTATGGTGAAGAATGGGTACAGGATGATCCGACAACTCCAGAAAATGAAGGCACTATCGCATGGGGCGACCATTTCTTCCGTTCAAGCGACGGCGGTAAGACATGGGAAGACATTACACCGGGTCAGGGCGAAACTGACTATTCAACAGGCTCAGGTGTAAAGAAATTCAAATCACTTCCAATGAGCACAGGCGGTTATGACTGGGTTGACAAAAAGGCTTGCCACTGGGGAAGCGGTATTCTCATTGACCCGAGAGACCCTGAGGGTGACAGAATTCTTCTTACATCAGGCAACGGCGTATTTGCCTGTGACAATGCATGGGCAGAAAAGGATATTCAGTTCTATTTCCAGCCTGACGGTGTTGAAGAATGTGTAAGCCTTGACTTTGTAAGTGTTCCGGGCGGCGCAAATTATTCTGCAATCGGTGACTATGACGGATTTGTTCATCTTGATGAAAATGCAATTCCTGAACAGTATAAGCCGAATATGGGTTCTACATCTGCTATTGCTTTCTGTCCGTCAAATCCTGACGTAATGGCAAGAACAGCCGAAGGTGACGGAAACAATCACGGCAAGGGCTACTACACCCTTGACGGCGGCAAGACATGGACTGCATTTGATGTTGCAACAGGCGGCAAGCTTGCAATTACTGAAACTGCAAAGGGCAAATACAGAATTTTCAGTGCTCCGAAGGGCGGCGGACTGAATTATACTGATGACTTCGGCAAGACATGGAATGAATGCAAGGGCGTTAATTCAAACTTAGGTTCATATCCGCTTGTAAACTATGATAATCCTAAATATGTATATGTTTCAGGTGCTAAATATAACAGCTACTGGAGCTCAGACATGAGCAAAAAGGAACCTACACTCGATGAAGCACATTATTCACTCTTTGTAAGTGAAGACTACGGCGAAACATTTAAGGAAACAGTTGTATGCATGTACGGCTGGGAGCTTACATGGCTTTACGAAAACACAGGTGACCTTGCATATCTCGGAAACGACTCAGTTGCTATGGCAACAAGCAACCATGGTCTTTTTGTATTCACTGAAAACGGCGCAAAGATGACACATCTTGAAAATATGAACTATGCAAAGTGTATCGGTTTCGGTGCACCTGAAAAAGCAGGCGGTCCTAATACACTTTATGTTTACGGCAGACCTGATGACAGCTCACCTGAAGGCATTTACCGTTCAACAGATGCAGGTGCAACATGGATATGCATTAATACAGACCATCTCTACGGCGGTACAGGAAACGGAAACTATCTCTGCGGTGACATGAACGAATTCGGTACAGTATATATGTCAACTGTAGGATGCGGTATCGTTTACGGAAAGCTTGCAGACGGCTCAGCACCTGTTGTTACAACAACTACAGCCGCACCCTCAAAAACAACAACCACAGCCACAACTACAACTACAGCAGAAACAAGCGGTGTCGCAGATGATGTTGTATGGGGAGATTCTAACTGTGACGGCAAGGTTGACCTTTCAGATGCTGTACTCGTAATGCAGGCTCTTGCAAATCCTGACAAGTATGGTTTAGATGGCACAGATGCAACACATATTACTGAAAAGGGCAAAAAGAATGCTGACGTTGCAGGCAAGGGTGACGGCATGACAAACTCAGATGCACTCGCTATTCAGCAGTATATTCTCAAGCTTGTTGATAAGTTGCCTACCGAGTAATATCTCAACATAAAAACAAACGGAGAGAACATTGTTTGGTGTTCTCTCCGTTTTGTTTTTGGCATATGATATTTTTAATGTAGGGGCGGACCCGTGTGTCCGCCCGTCATGTTACAAGGAGACTTTCGGGCGGCGAAAC
>JAKSQU010000121.1 GCA_024403965.1 Ruminococcus sp. | reverse complement strand
TGATGTGCATTTTCAAACTCTTTATTGCTTTTTTTCTGTTCTTCCTGGTAACTACGTGTCTGCTGTTCAGTCTTCTGGATCTGAGTTCTTGTTTCGGCAAGCTGAGTTTTGTAACGATGATAAGCATTATAGCTTCCCTGTACTGCTTTTTCTGTTGTTTTCAGTTTTTCACTTGTTGCTTTTTCAGATTCCGTCAGCAAATCAAGATATTTCTTTGCATCTTTTACCTGAGTGCTGTTTGCACCATATACGGCAGTAAGTGACTGAATAGTGTTTTTCTGCTCCGAAATGGCTCTTTTTTCAGCATCATGCTGATTTTTAAGCTTTTCGAGCGTACTTGCATTATCTTTATACGCTATATTTGATGCCTGTAATGCATTTACGAGTACTTTTTCTTTTTCCTTTAAGGTGTCTAAGATAGTTTTAAGTTTTTCTTGTGTTGCTGCGAATTTCTGCTGTTTATTTTCAGTACTGTCAAACTCAGTAGATATCTTAGTAAGCTCAGCACCGAAGGTCTTAAGCTGTGCGTTAATATTATTAATTGCTCTGCGGAATCCAGATTCACCGTCAAGTGTGAGCATTGTATTTATTGAGCCCATATTAACTACCTCCGCATAGAAATTTCTTCACTCATACGATCTAACCACATTTGTGTTACATCGCCGGGTGTAAATAGTATGAGAATTTCGCTGTAGCTAAGGCCACAGCGAAGTCCTCTTTCGATTATGCACAACCGGTGTCTTCGGTTGTGCCCGTCAGGTTTTTTTCTTTTTCAATCTCCGCGAGATCAATGTCAGTTTCGGCAAGACGTACATTATCAGGAGTTATGAATTTTGAGCCTTTTCTCATTACAGAAAAGATCTCTTCAGTATATTCGTCCATGCTTCCTACGTCCATCAATACTTCAACAACATCGCTGCTAAGTTCCTCTTTCTTTTCACCTGTGGTTACTCCGAGAGCAACTTCCTGATTATGCTTTAATATTTCCGCGTTGGCCAGTATGGTAATGATCTGCGCAATAGATGACATCTGTTCAGATGTTTTCTTTCCTTCGCCGAATAACTTACCGAGGTCTTTTAATTCGCCGCCGCACAGTTCTTCCATTTTACGTACAGCAATATTGCTGTAATATAAAGGCACTTCATAATTTCCTAATTTCATCGCTTACCTCACTTACTTGTTGACAAAGAAGTCGTTGTATCTGTTGTTTTCGGTGTTACAGAAGTTGTTGTTGCTGATGTTGTACGTGCAACGCTCTGAACGGCTACTTTTGACGAGCTAATATTGCCCTTCTTTCTGAGCCATGCCTGAGCATCAGATTCAGAATCAAAAAATGCTTCTTCAACATACACATCTTCTTCAAATCCTGGAACTGCAAAAATGTTTCCGGAAAATTCTGGTGTTGCAAATGATGTTGAGTCAGCTTTTGTTGCGCCTGAATCATTACCACGCTTAAACTGTGTGTCAAGGAACCATTTAGCTGTATAGCCAGTCACGCCTCTGTGAACCTTTGTTTTGTAATAACCAAAGCCGCCGTGTGGAGACACATTTTTGCCACCAACGTGGAGTTCTTCTATACCGTCAACCTCAACGATCTTTGAGCCGAACAGCTTTGTATCTGATTCATGAGATATTTCATCAACGCCAACGTCAACTGTACCATTCTGGAATGATGAGTCAGATTCAGCGAGAATGTCGTCAGCATAAAGTGTTGCTTCAGCGTAATTGATAGTTACGTCGGCCTTGATTGCCATTCCAATAATGAAGCCTGTTCCGTAAGTCGGTCTGTGAGTTTCTTCATCATAACCGGCAATAGGGGCGAAAACAGGCATTTTTAATCCTACAAAAGCCATAATTACTTTCCTTTCTTTCCGATGAATGCATCAAGTATTTTCTGCATTGTTTGATCTGATTTTTTTTCCGCAATATTATCAATTTCCTCAACAAATCTGTCGCCTTTAACAAATTTTCCGGTCAGATTGTTTATGAAACCATAATGCGTATAAAACGCCTTTTCAGCGTTTCTGACTTTAACTAATTTACCGCGACGAGTTCTTTCGACATAGTCTCGAGGATATGTCACAGTATAACGGCCATACTTGTTCGACCTTGGTTTGCTTGACTTAATTGCCCTATACATGTCCCCGGTAAGCCGATGTTTCTGGTATGAGATATCTCTCCAAGTGTTTAGAACATCTTTGGTGCCTTCAGTCAGCATTTTCTTTGCGATCTCACCGCCGTTTAGGTCGGCTATGTCTGCAAGCTCTTTTCTAAGCTCTGCAAGCCCATGGATTTTAAGGCCCATTAAATCACCTCAATCGTGTATGCATATTGTTTGACCTTAGTTATTTCATGATAAATGATTTCCGGTCCTTGAAAAGCCATCCCGTGACAACTAAATGCACGCTCCAGTTTTTCCGGTATATCCGGAAATTCTTCTTTTGTAAAAAAATCAACAGCAATACGATCGGCCTTCTCCGCTCGGCTATTATCAGCATACATCGAATTGACGCCGACTTCATGCCAGATGATATAGTTTCCTTTTTCCTGATTTGCCTCGTTGTGATATACCGCATCACAGCATGAAAGAAGCACATGAATGACTTTTTTACAGTAATTCATCGTAAATTTCCTCTCTTCTCTGCAGGTAAATCACAGTTGTTGCCGGTTTGGTTGTCATAATATGCTGCAGCTGTACAATTTCATACTGAATATTGTCAACTACGGCTATATCCTGTGGCGATATTCCTCTGTCAAGATGTATTTTTATCTTTTCGTCCAGCCTTACGCTTGCCTGCATCGCTTCGTAATTCTGCTTTGTACCTATAGTCTTATACGCAAATGCGTGATTACGATAGAGCACAGGTGCTAAACGCGGCTGCATTCCCGGATACGACACATCTTTCAGTTTATATATCTTTACAGTTCCGTCGTTAAACGTCTCAAACCGCACGACAGGGTGCTGCTGTTCAATCTGATAATTCATTTTCTATTCGGTATTTATTCCTCAGCATAATCAGGTCCTCAGAATAATTTTTCTGAAACTCTGCAAGCACATCATTTCTGATGTATCGCAGACAGTCGAGCATCAGCTGCTTTGCGACTGTATCAGTTTCTTTTATCGGATAACCCGCAAAGTCCGCAACGTATGCTTCTGCAGACTTGATGTCGCGATCCAGCCGTTTTAATTCGGCCGGATCAAGTTCCCAGGTTATATTTAAACTGAGAATTGCTTCATCAAGATCTATCATCAGGAGGGATTACCGCGAGTTACGTCAACAGTGTAAACACGCTGTGCGTCGCCGTTTGTAACAGTAACTACGATCTTTGTCACCTTGTTATTTGCGATAGTAACAGTGCCGTTGTTGTCAACAGATTCACCGTTTGCTGTGATTGCAATTGTAGCGTCGCCGTCCTTAGCAACACAAGCGATTGTTGCTGTTGCAGCAGTTGTCTTTGCTGTGTAGTTGAGGCGGAGCTTGTCGAAAGCTATGTCAAAATTAACACCGCTAAGAGAAAGTGATGCAAGGTTTGCGACCTTTGGAGGCTCTGTTGTAGCGATAAGAGGAACCACTCTTTCAAGTTCTGAAATGTCAAGACGAACGAATGATGAGTTGTTTGTAGCCTTGCCGTTGCCATACATCTTTGTCTTGTATGTTCTGAGGTCTTCAAGCCACTTGTATTCGTCTGAATACTCGATCACGCCGCCCTTGTTGCTGCCGATGCCGAAGAAGTAATCAGAAGCAATACCCATTACAGCTTCGCCCGGGTCAAGTGCAGTTGATGTTGTAATATTTGTTGGGAATGGGAACACATCACGTGTGTATGTGCCATTTAAGCCCATATAAACGGTGCTTGGAAAGATTTTAGTGAAATAATCGGTTGGATTAACAACGAGTAACACTTCTGAAATCTTTCTTGATCTGCCGTTGTCCTTAATTGAAAGCTGTGCAAGGATTGATGAATATGTTTCAACGTCGAGTGAATTAACCTTGATTGCTGTTTTCTTTGGATAACCTGTTGTCTTGTCAAATGGGGCATCAAGGTCACGCGTCATACCGATCGGTTCATTGACACCGTTACCACAAATTACACCATACTCAGTGCCGAGTGCTGTGGCCTCCCTGAGTAATTCACGCGCATATGCAGCGAGCCATGTAGGGCCAAGATCGAGCATGTCAAGAGAAATAAACATGTAAGCTGTAAGCTTTGCAAATGTCATGTCGATAGTTGTAATTGGGCCGCCTTCAAGCTCTTTTTCGATCTTTGTATTAAGCGGGTGCCATGTTGCTCTGTCTTCAGGTGAGTTGTCCACTACCCATTTAACAACCGCTCCGGTAAATCTAAAGTTAATTGCGTTGAGAAGTGGGTGTTCCCTCTTGATTTCCTCAACGATTGAAACATATTCTGTCTCTGGGAGCTGTTCCATAAGGCCTTCAAATACGCCCTGCGGAGTTGCGCTTGAAGCTTCATTTCTTACTCTGTTAATAAAGCCGTTCCAGAACTTTGTTTCTGTTGATGTAAGAGGCTTGATGCCACGACTTGCAAGGATCTGCTGATCGTGTGAATCTTCCCAGTCCTTGTGAGCCTGCATAAGGTTTGTTTCAAGGTCACTCTGCCAGGAGTCCATTGCCGCTCTGAGGCCTTCATCGTCGCCAGCCTTAAGAGCGTCCATAATGTCAGCATAAAGCTTATCTTTTGCTTCTTTTTTTGTGTCTAAGTTAGTCATAGATTATTCTCCTTTATTTATTATTTGAAAAATGACATGAATATTTCCATTGCTGATGCAGAAATCTTCTTTTCTTCCGGCTGCTCTTTGAGCTTTGCTGAAATAAGATCGATTTTCTTTGCCATAAACGGATTGCTTCTGTCAACAGATGCTACAGCTTTGTCAAGGGCTTCAGCAGCAGTAATTTTTGATTCAGCGATTCTGTCCGCAAAACCGTATTCTACCGCTTCCTTAGCTGTAATGTAAGATTCATTGTCCATCAGAGATGTCAGTGTTCCTTCGTCAATCTTATCACCGCATTTTTCGAGGTAAGCTGACTTAATTCCCTCGTTGATCTTGTCAAGGTCATCTGCTATCTTGCGGAAATCCTGTGCATTTCCAGCCGCCCAAGTCCACGGATTATGTATCATGAGCGCTG